>JAGLGJ010000078.1 GCA_023144075.1 Candidatus Bathyarchaeota archaeon
CAGCAAAACAGGCAAATACACTTTCTGTCGCGGTAGACACTGGAATATTTAATGATGAAGTAAAATCTCACAATCCAGAATTAATCATAAACAGTGTAGCCGAATTACCAGATTGGGTAGACGAAATTTCCAAAAGAATGAGAAAACAGAATACCGGTTAAAGTACCTCAAATCTTTTAAAACGCTCTGATCTTCGTGAATATGTCGAATTAGTTGATATTCTATGAAAAGTACTGACAAATGTGATAGAGTCATTGAACTTGCTAGGAGAAGAGGTTTTTTCTGGCCCTCGTATGAGATATATGGCGGAGTAGGGGGACTTCTAGACTTTGGTCCTCTTGGTGTCGCAGTAAAAAGAAAAATAGAAAACAAATGGCGAAAATTCTTTCTTAAAGAACATGATTTTCTCGAAATAGAAACTCCGATCATCACTCCTGAAAAGGTATTTCAAGCATCAGGACATATCGAACATTTCAAAGATCCAATGGTAGAATGTACTAAATGTAAAAGAAAATACCGTGTCGACCATCTTTTAGCTGAAACCGGAATATCCAACACAGAATCCATGAATCTCATCGAACTTGATAATCAAATAAAAAAGAAAGAGGTATACTGTCAAGATTGTGGCGGACAACTTTCAAAATCCAATTATGTTCAAACTATGTTTAAAACAACCATAGGGCCCTTCACAGACAACATTGGATATGGAAGACCTGAGGCAGCTCAAGGAATATTCGTAAATTTTAAAAGATTACATGAAGTAATGAGGGATAAATTTCCTATAGGAATAGGTCAGATCGGCCATGCGTTAAGAAATGAAATCTCTCCACGACAAGGACCTGTCAGACTTAGAGAATTTACCATAATGGAGTTTGAATTTTTTTTTGATCCAACTGACCCTTCATGCCCAAGACTCTCAGAAATCGAACAAACAGAAATAACTCTAGTTCCGTTCACATCAAGAAAACCAGTACTAATTACTGTAAAGGATGCACTAACAAAGAAATTAATTCTAATGGAATGGATGGGGTACTTTATGGCTTTATCTCAGCAATTCATTTCTGAACTTGGAATCCCACCAGAAAAACAAAGATTTTTAGAAAAGTCTCCTTCTGAGAGAGCACATTATTCTGATCAGACATTTGATCAAGAGATTTTACTAGATAGGTGGGGATGGACTGAAGTTTCTGGTCACGCATATAGAACATCTTATGACATTTCTAGGCATATAGAAATTTCAGGAGTGGACATGAGCGTCTTTAAACCACATTTGAAACCAATAGAGATTCAAGAAAAGAAATTAATTCCAAATGCAAACGCTTTACGTAGAGATTTTGGAGACGATACAAATAAAATCTTACAACTTTTAAAATCAGAAGATCTAACTAGAGTTCAAAAACAGATTAATGAAAAAGGCTCATTCCATCTTGGAAAACATACAGTAACAAAAGAGCATTTTGAGATAAAAACATCATCAAAAAAAGAAACTGGAAGAAGAATAATACCACATGTTATCGAACCAAGCTTTGGTGTGGATAGACTAGTATACGCGGCAATGGAATTTGCATATTCAACAAAAGAGGATAGAGTGATATTAAGTTTACCAAAAAACATTGTTCCCTTCGATGCTGTTATCCTTCCTCTTATGACTAAAATGGAACTTGTTGAGGAAACCAAGAAGATTTACACTAATCTTCAAAAATCAGGTCTTGAAACATACTACGATGAGACTGGATCAATTGGCAAACGATATGCACGCTCTGACGAAATAGCCGTACCACTCGCAATAACAATAGATTATCAAACATTAGATGATGGTACAGTAACTATCAGAGACAGAGACACTTGGAAGCAACAAAGAGTCAACAAAGACGAATTAGTAGCATTAATTAAAAATTATATACCTTAATCAAATTATTACCACTGAAACTCCTTGTTGCGTTCATTTTAAATCAAAATTATGTTGCAAATCAATGATAAAATATTCCTAAGATATAACAAGTTCAGATCAGTTGCATCCCGAATAGAAAAATGAAAATATACAATCCACTAAGCTAGCTAAATAGCAAATTATGTTCCCACTACTGCCGTGATTCAACCAGCCAGCTATTCTATTTAGCTGATTTTATGGTGGCCATGCCTCTGTCTGTTAAGGAATAGTAGCATCTTCTGGGTTTTCCTAGTACACTCTCAATTTTTGTCCTTCTGATCAATCCTGCATTCTCAAGCTCGGATAAATGTTGATATACGCTTGATATATCAAAATCGATTCCAAGTTTTTGTTTAAGATTCCGCCAGATTTCATATCCATAAGTCTCCTTGCTTGAAATAATCTTTAGAATTTCGAATTTTGTTCTGCCAAGCCTTGTTGTAATTTGTTTAGACTCGATCTGGCTAATAATTCTATCAACAGTCTTTACTTTCTTTATGAACTTACGGGCAGTAGATGGATCTTTCAGTCCAGCACCAGTTACAATACATACTATTTCCTCGTCTTTATCGATCTGACCAAGATCTATAAGTTTCTTCAAGCCTGCTATTGTGGATGCTGCTGCAGGTTCAGCAAAGATACCCTCCGTTCTCGCTAAAAGAGATAGAGCATTAAAAATTTCAGAATCATTTACTTTAACTCCTTTTCCTTTTGATTCTTTTATTGAGCGAATTGCCAGATCTCCATGGGTAGGATTCTTCATAACAAGGTCTGTGGCGATTGTTTTAATCTTCCCTTCAGAAATTTTTTCATCTTTTTTTCTTTGAAGTTGATCTACTAAAGATGCGTAACCTTCGATTTGGACGCCAGTCATTATTACATTTTGATTTTGAATCAGGCCAAGAGTTCTAAGCTCTTTGATGCCTTTCCAGATCATTGATATATGTTCTCCGTGACCCATCGGTGCTATGATTCTATCTGGAGTTTGCCATTGAAGTTGTTCACAGATTTCAAAGGCTGTGGTTTTTTCTCCTTCAGCGAAATACGGATTACTCGATGATAATACGTAGGATTTTTCTGAATTCAAAACATCGTAATTTGTTGGCTTCTCCCCTATGACAAGATTTCCACCATACGCTATTATTTGATAGAGTTTTCCGAGATTTAGCTTGCTGATTATTTCCTTTGATAGGTGAATAGTGCAACTGAATCCTGCCCTAGATGAATATGCACTCGCAGAAGCGGCAAAGTTTCCAGATACAGATAAACATCTTAGCGATTTTAGTCCGAGTTCGTTTGCTTTGGAAACATCGATAGTCATTCCACGATCTAAAAAGGATCCAGTAGGATTCGTTGTCTCATCTTTGACCAGTAATCTTCGTAGACCCAGATTCCGAGCAAGTCTTTCACAGTTTAATAGTGCTGTTCCACCTTCTCCAAGCGAGACAATTTTCTTACTATCAATTTTAGGTAGAAGTTCTAAATACCTCCAGACTCCCCTAATCCTGTTGCTAAAAGTATTCTTCGTTATTTTGCCTGAAATTCTTTCTAATTTGTTATCTAGAAGAAGAGGCCCGCTGCATCTAAGACAGGATCTGAAGTTATTTTCTAGTGGATATTTTTCACCACAGTTGCTGCAAATCATCTCAGTTGTAAAACGGTCCATTTACTTTCCATATATGGGCATAACCTCATATATGACTTTCTTCTCCACCAATTAAAGAGGCAGTGTTATGATCTCGCTCGCTGGTAGTATGTCGGATCCTAGATGTGTTGTCCACGAGAAGAATAAGGAGTATGATGTGACTCGTGGAACTACACTCGTAAAGAGAGGTTTTGCACACATGTTGAAGCATGGTGTAGTAATGGATGTTACAAATCTTGAGCAAGCTCAGACGGCTGAGGAGTCAGGTGCTGTAGCTGTTATGGTTTTGGAAAAACTTCCATATGATATAAGAAAAGCCGGAGGTGTAGCGAGAACTGCTAGTTCAGAGATCATCGAGGAGATTCTAGATCATGTAACTATTCCGGTCATGGCGAAATGTCGAATCGGTCACACTTCTGAAGCAAAGGTCTTAGAGTCAATTAATGTTGATATGATTGATGAATCTGAAGTTCTAACACCTGCAGATGAAGAGCGGCATATTTGGAAGTGGGACTTCGTTACACCTTTTGTAAATGGGGGCAGAAATCTAGGTGAAGCATTACGTAGGATTGAAGAGGGAGCCGCTATGATAAGGACTAAAGGTGAACCTGGAACCGGTAACGTTGCTGAGGCCATAAAGCATCTGAAGTTAGTTAATAACCAGATAAGATGGGTGAAATCGATTTATGAAAGCGGAGACCAACAGGAGCTCATAAAGGTTGCCAGAGAGCTGAAGGTTTACTATGAGCTAGTACTTGAGACAGGAAAGCTTGGCAGGTTACCCGTTGTCAACTTTGCTGCTGGTGGAATAGCAACTCCAGCCGATGCAGCCTTGATGATGAATCTCGGTTGCGACGGAGTATTTGTTGGCTCAGGCGTTTTCAAGTCAAAGGATCCTGCTGAGAGAGCCCGATCGATAGTTTTAGCCGTCACATTTCACGATGACCCTTCAATAGTGGCGGAAGCTCAAAAAATGATAGGCGAGAACAGGTCCATGGAAGGCCTTGAACAACTGGATCTGAGAATGCAGGACAGGGGCACAGCATGAAAGAGTTAACCATTGGCATAGTTGGTATGCAGGGAGATGTAGAGGAACACAAGGCGTCTGTCGAACATGCCTTTAGAGATATGGATTTGAGTGGAGACATTAAATGGGTTAGATCTGCTAAACAAATAGTTTCTATTGATGGGCTCATCATACCTGGCGGAGAGAGTACAGTAATTGGCAACATTCTCTCATCTAGGCAAATGTTCCAACCGATCAAAGATCTGATATGCAAAGGGTTACCAGTCTTTGGTACATGTGCTGGCCTCATAATATTGGCTAAGAAGAATTATGACAAGGTTGTAGGCGAAAAAGAGCAACCAAAGCTTGGCGTCATGAATGTAACTGTTGAGAGAAATTCTTTTGGGAGACAGAAAGAATCTTTCGAGACAGAACTAGAGATCCAAAAACTAGGGAATAAAAAGTTCAAGGGAGTATTCATTAGAGCACCCTCCATAATTGAGGTAGGTTCCGACGTCCAAATTCTCAGCAAGCTAAACGATCTAGCCGTCGCTGTTCAGGAAGGAAACATTATAGGCACAACTTTTCATCCTGAGCTTATTTGCGACATTAGATTACACAAATACTTTCTAACCACAATAATCAGTAATCTGCATAAGTGAACTCAATAGACAAGCGTATGGAAATTAGCAGGTATATAATCCTCACACAGGATACTGTCCATCATTATCACAGCTAGCTAAAAAGCTCTGATGAAATTTTACATAGGAAGAATTAGAGCCCAATCTGACGGTGAAGGTAAAGGAGTAACATTCACTTTGACATTTCCAAAGTCTTGAACTAAAATTTTATAGATTAGCTAGTTGAATCATAGAATCTGCGCGAACACGCTAAAGATTGAATTATTCTTAAAATAT
>JAGLGJ010000079.1 GCA_023144075.1 Candidatus Bathyarchaeota archaeon
TAGATAAAAGAATAATCAAACTAGGAATGAGGAACCAGCTATTGGAAAAACTAAATGAACATAGAAGAGAGATCGATACAATAGATGAACAGATGCTTCAATTGTTTGAAAAGCGTCTCGCAATCATAAAGAAGATAGCTGACTTGAAAACTCGGGAAAACCTTCCAATTAGGGACACAAATAGAGAAGCAGTAATTCTTGATAACATCGCAGTAAAAGCTGAGAAGCTCGGTCTAGATCCTGAACTGGTGAAACGATTTTTCAGGAGCATAATAGAACTTTCAGTTGAAGTTGAACAGAAATTATAAAACTAAGTAATTAAATTAATTTCATTTCTTCTCATGGAGTTTGAGAACAATGAAGAGTAACAGAAACATATCCAGTATGTCAATTAGCATTGTAGGCGGCACCGGCAGGATGGGGATGCTCCTTGCACAAATTCTAAAAGCCAAAGTCGAAACGCTTCATATAGTTTCCAGAAACGTTGGCAGAGCAAAAGAGGCTGCAAAGGAACTTAATGTATCTTGGTTACCTTTAGAAGAAGCCCATCAGAGCAATATAATAATAGTCTCTGTTCCAATTCAAGAGACAGTGAAAATATGCAAAAGCATTGGCCAGAAAATGAATCAGCAATCATTACTTGTGGAGCTTGCATCCTTAAAAACTGGAATAACAGAAGCCATCAAGAACAGTATTCCAAATTCTGTGGAGTATCTCAGTCTGCATCCTCTCTTTGGACCCCAAGTCAAAAACATTGCAGGAAAAAGATTTGTCGCAATTGAACCTGCTTCTGGATCTTTGACTACTGAATTTCTTGAAATGCTTCAGGAATGCGGTGCAGTAATCAAAAAAGCAACTGTGAAAGAACATGATTTAGCTATGGCTTCAATTCAAGTCCTTCATCACTTTGCCTTGATCACGTTTTCTTCGGCATTAAGCAGGTTTACCGAAGCTAATGGACTATCAGAATATCTTACAGAATCTCTTGAAAAAACTTTACAGAACATTCAGAATATACATGAAAACTGGGACACAATCTATACTATTCAAAGCCTAAATCCTAATGCTCAAAAAGCCAGGGAAATATTAGCAGAAGTCACTAGAGAGTCAATTGATGTCAGAAACATTGCTAAGGAACCATTGCATCAAACAATCACCCTCCTTAGAAAGCCTTCGAAAAAATGACCAAGCCCAAAAAGTTATACACTCATTAATATCTACTCTAATGTGGTGCAATTACATTGTGTGAGACATGTGAGGAACCTAGATGGAGCACTTGGCTATTGTTCAACTGCTCTAATTATGAAAATCATCCAGAGGATGCAGAGATTGGAATCGCCACCATAACGAATCAGGAGAGAGCAGCACTTATCAACTCAACCATGTCAGAGAGGATCTGTACAGTCTGCGGCTCAGAATTCTCGGCAGTAACAGAAGAAAGTGCATTGACACCATACTTAGTACACGATATTGAACGATTCAAATCCTTTGGCTATGCCATAATGAAAGATGTAGAGATCGTAGGCTGATTAGTTAAAACCTATGTATAAACCAAGGCGGGCTACTTAGCTCGTTTGTCGATCTCTTCATTTATTAATTGAACAACTTTTTTTGCTTCTACCTTACCTCGAACATCCGCCATTATGATCTTCATCAATTTACCAGTTGCAGACCTAGGATCTTCTAGCAGATTTTTGTTTTTGTCAATGATCGAACTTATTCTATCTCTCAGTTCACTTTGACTAATCATCTTCAGACCAAGCTGATCAATAGCCTTGTTAACATCGCCTTCAGGGTTTTCAGCAACCCATTTCAGGAGATCCGTTACAGCCTCTTTCGCTGTTAGATTGGAGTTAACTGCTTGGAATACCTCAATTATTTTATCATCATTAATATTTTCGACTTGAATACCTTCCCTACTAAGACTCTTGATAACTTCAGTCAGGATGGTTGCAATAAAGGATGCAGGGATTTCGGTATCTTTAGAGATTACTTCAAACAATTTCAAATAATCCGAATCTACTAATTGTTCAGAGAGCTTCTTATTGATTTTATGTCGTTCCATTAGTTCTACTGTAAGTTTTTCTGGCATTGGAGGCAGAGTCATATGTAGTTTAGAGAGTTTTTCCTCTGCTACGATTAGAGGGGGCACATCAGTTTCAGGATACATTCTAGCTGCTCCCGGTCTTGGCCTCATATACCTGCTAGTTCCATCTTCATTTGCAGCCCTTGTCTCCTCTGGAACTCCATCCAAACATTCCTTTGCTCGCTCTATAACCGCTTTAAGGGCATCCTGAGCTTTTCTCTTTGAATCAGCGACAAGAACCACAGCATCTTTTTCTGAAGCACTTACCTTCTCTCTAAGCAAATCCACATCTTGTTCTGAAATCCCATAATTAGGTAATTCATCTGTATGAAATATACCGCCAACTCCGCCCCAATACATTGCTCTATGAGCCATTTCTGTACCTAGCCTGATACCCTTCTGCAGTTGTTTTCCAAGTAAACCTCCAAAACCTGGAAGCAGAATTGCTAAGGCTACTCCACCTTTCTCAATGCTGGAAGAGATTACCTTAGAACCAGTCTGGGTAAATAAGTTGGACACATCATGAATATTTTCTTTGATGCCGTCTTTTTTGATATTTCTATTCTCAAGCTCTTTTTTTATTTCTAGAAGCGATATTTGTCTTGATGCTTCTCCGTCTACTATTTCTGAGATGAGTTCAAGTTTTTGAACTCCTTTAACTTCAATTAGAGCTCCTTTCTTTGTTGAGATATTGAGATCCTGTCTTATTGTTCCAAGGCCTCTCCTTACTTTTCTTGTTGCTCTGAGTAGCTTACCAATTTCTAAGGCAACTGTCTCTGCTTCTTCGGGTGTTTCTATTTGTGGCGCGGTGGCAATCTCTATCAGCGGTATGCCAAGTCTATCTATCCTATAATTTGATTTTCCCTTCAATTCCGCTGTCTTTCTAGCAGCATCCTCTTCAACGCTTACATGTTGAATACTTATTTTCTTATCTTTGCCTATTGAGCCTCCAAGCGAGATTACACATGTTCTTTGGAATCCTGTAGTGTTTGAGCCGTCAATCACTATCTTTCTCATTACATGTATTTCATCAACAGGTTTAGAATTCATCAATATTGATGTTGTTAGAGCAATGTCGATAGCTTCCTCATTCAGATTGTGTGGAGGTTCTTCATCCATTTCGACAAGACATGAAGTATCTATCGAAGCATCATATTCTATCGTCTTACCTTTTTTGAACTCGAATAATGCTGCCTGATCAACTTGACCAAGCTCACTTTGAGTTGGTCTTAGCATCCTATTGAATTCAATATTTGGCTGTTCTGTCAATTCTGTAGGACAATTACAGAACAGTTTATGTTTTGTATCGAGCTGCTGATGAATTTCTAAACCAACTTTCAAACCAATTTCGTGATAATTATTCCCCAAATCAATCAACTTCTTAAGAATCTATTTCTTCAATATGGCCCCTCATTTGAACGACCAGTCATTTCTCGAAAAATTCGGTTAATTCAGGAACCTTTCTTAAGATTCCAGATTCAATTCTAGTTTTCTCGATGAATTTCCAATCTGGCTGTTTTTTTCTGATGTTATCAATTTCTTTTTGAGAACCTTGTAGGGGGTAAGCAGCAATATTATTTCCTTTTATCATGTATCGAATTCCATTTAGTGTTTCTGGTAGATCATTCGCATATGTCGTTGTCCAGACTATGTTTGCTGGATAATCTTTCTTAGTGAAACGCACCCCTAGCTTTACGAGGATCCAGTCCATGTTGATAGGATGGAAGGAATGTAGATCATTCTTTATCGTAAGTCTCTTGAAGATGAGAGTAGATCCAACATATGCTTTTGAACTTATTGAATAGGTTCCATCAAGAGCTTCCTGTGTTTCTATTTCAACAGATGATGGATAATCGATAAGAACACAAATGTTTCTTGCAATTATTTTACTTGAATTCATGAAACCAATTGTTAGTCTAACAACTTGAGATTTTCCATTTTCATCAAATTCTAATGTTTTTACTTCTTCAGAATTCAAAACTGTGTGAATTCTTTTTTCTTTACTATCAAACAAAATTATTTTACTCCTGGTGTTTCATGATATTAAAAATAAAATCCAAATCTTTGAAAGTCCCATCAATTTTATTGAGATACATCTTCAGGCAAAGTTCTTGGAGATATCTCTCCGGCAATATTGGTGATCATGATCTTTTTGGCATCTTCTAATTTGGTAGTTTGCCCAAAAGTCCACATCATCTTTACTAATGCGGTTTCTGGAAGCATGTCTTTTAATGGTAAAACTCCTAATCTGAGAAGATCTCGCCCAGTCGTGTAAACATTCATGTTTATTCGCCCCCAGATGCATTGGGATGACATACAGAATAACACGCCTTTCTCAATTCCTTTTTGTATAGCATTTAGTAGATTTTGGCTTACATGTCCCAGACCGGTACCTTCTAGAATAATTCCAGAGTATTTCTCTGCAGCCCATTCAATTAGTTCGCTTTTCATTCCTGGATAGGACTTGAGAAGTAGAACATTATCGTTGAATTTTGCTTCCAAATTTAGATTCTTATTGCTATCCCGTTTCTGATATTGATCCCAATTCATCTTTAGAGATGAGTTTTGAATATTATAAGTTGCAATAGGAGAAGCGTTAACAGATTTGAAGGCGAATCTACCGCTGGTATGACATTTTCTGACTTTTGTTGCTTTATGAACAAGAATATCATTGTCTGAAGATTTTCCATGCATCGCTACTGTCACTTCAGCGAAAGGAGCTTTAGATGCTATAGCTACTGCAGCCATCAAGTTTGTAGCCGCGTCTGAGCTTGGTCTATCTGAAGACCTTTGAGAGCCAACCATAATGACAGGAACTGGGAGATTCCTCAATGCGAAGCTTAGAGCTGCTGCCGAATATGACATTGTATCTGTTCCATGGCAAATTACGATTCCGTCTGTTCCGGATTTTATTACTTCTGAGATCTTTTCTGCCATGCCAACCCAATGATGGGGTGATATGTTTTCACTCAGTTCACTATAGAGAATGTGTGCATTAATGTTCGCGATATTTGATAGTTCAGGAATTGAGCTGTATAGGTCTGCAGCCGATAAAGCGGGTTGAACAGCACCTGTTCTATAATCGACTCGACTTGCTATTGTGCCTCCAGTACTTATGATATCAACTTTAGATAGATCTTCTTTATGGTTTGGGCTGGGAGGTCTGATAAATGTGGGTTTTGCTCCAGCACCGATCTTTGCTATCTTTGTTGTTGAATCGATTTTTACTCCTATGTTATATCCGCTTTTAATTTTTATCACAATATGTTGATCGTCACTAGATTCTGATCTCGGCATCAAACCGCCTATGTAAATTTCACTATTTTTTGTTATCTCGATCATGTCACCGATTGAGACGTCAATTTGCTTCAAGAGTTCATAGGT
>JAGLGJ010000008.1 GCA_023144075.1 Candidatus Bathyarchaeota archaeon
ACTCCTTCATGATTTCAACATGAAATATCGAATAATTTGCATGCATTATTGGTGGTAATATCTGCTAGTTTATCTATTGATATATTTTTAATTTTGGCCACCACATTCAAAACTTTTGTTACATCACTGGGTTCACTTGGAATACCTCCATACTTTACAGGTGTATCGGTTTCAAGTAATATAGACTCAACGGGGGTCATTTCTATTGCATTTCTATGTTTTGGGCTATGCCAAACAGCTGGTGTAGCAGATATAAAATAGCCATTATCTAATATTTTCTTTAAAACTTCGTTTGGACCACTATACCAATGAAAAACGGCTTTACTAATTCCTATAGTCTGAACAAGAGAGAAAACATCATCCCATGCTTTGCGTGAATGTAAGGAAACAGGTTTTCCAATTTTTTTTGAAATTTGTAACATATTTTCAAAAATTTCTTTCTGTTTAGTTTTACTGATGTCATATTGATAATCCAAACCAATTTCACCTATCGCAACACAATGATCAATATTAGAAATTATTTGTGTGATTGCTGTTTTAATATCTGTTTCTGCTTCTATAGGATGTATCCCAATAGACGGATAAATGAACCCATTATATTTTGATGCTAATGAAAGAATATCAGCATTTGATTTTATACTTGAACCAACTGCAATTATTGCAACGACATTATTCATTTTCGCTCTTTGAATAACATTATCGAGATCATGAATCTCTTCTATATGAGCATGTGTATCAATCAATTTCATATTATTTCATCGATTTAATATTTCTACGGCGCTTGATACATCTTCATCTAATTCTTCTTCTGATCCGACACCAATCATACAAGATTTGATCTCAAGTTTGTGATAGATATATTCAAAGGCATTTGTTGGGCTTATTCTTCCACCAGCAAAAGGCTTTATCGCTATTACAGGTTTTGTAGCATTCTTTATGGCATTTTCGCTTTCTTGTTGTGTTGGAAACATCATTACCCCCAATTTGTTTACTGGAGTTATATATCCATCAAAATTTATTGAAGATGATTCAAGTATTGGTATTGTTGTTCCTGAATGATGACATCCAAGTAGACACTTATATCTGAAATTATTAGAAATTAAATTAATTAAATTCCTCAGAAGATCTAAACGATTACACATAGCTAGAAAATCTGTTTCAGATCCAAGCTCAACATAAAGAATACTCACTTCATTTAACTTCGATAAAATATCCTTTACAACTTCATAGTCTATTTGTAAATTATCGATCTCAAATGAATATGGAGAAATATTATTCAAATTCCATAAAAATTTTTCTTTCCAGTTTTCTCTTGCTTGTAGGACTGGGTCATTAAGATATCTTTCTAAAATTATTTTTTCTCCATATTTCTTTTCTATATTGTAATAAGTGATCCATCTTCTATAATCATCAATTTTCTTATTCTCCAACAGAATAGGAATTTTTAAACATAAAATTAATTTAATATCAATTCCAGTTTCCGATTTCATGTTATTAATCGCTTTAAGAAACTTTGATGCATGTGGGCCATCAGTATAAGTTGGAGCACTGAAGACATTTAGGCTATATTTTTCTATAGATCTTTTTAGAATCATTTCAATGTTTTTTATATCAGAAAATTTTTTGTTATAATATATATTCTTTGAAGGTCCTTGATATGATTCACCTAAAAAAGGGAGATGACCGAGTATCAGTCTAGGAACTCTAACTTTACCTATACTAAATGTTGGTATTGGATGATCGATAACCAAGATTTTCACTCTAATTGAAGGATGATTTCATTTTTAAATTTGAAGGCTAAATTTACTATCTGCTTTAATATACATAGTTTAGGAGCTCACTCTTTTGAATTCTAAAATGATCTCACATCAAGATTATAGAGCTGAACTGAAAAAACAATTTAATGAAGCTTTCTCGATTGCGCAACAGGCACATTCTCTCGGTTATGATCCTGAATCTGAACCTGAGTCCGTGTTAGCAGCTGATTTAGCCGAGAGAGTTGAGAAATCTGTAGGTCCAAATGGTGTTGCATCTAGGATAAGGGAACTGAGTAAAGATATTCCAAGAGAAGAAGTTGCTTTTAAAATAGCAGAAGAAATAGCGCAGACTTTTAGTAAGGTTGGTGAAGAATCAGCAGCAGACCAAGCTGTAAGAACGGCTTTAGCGATTCTTGGTGAAGGAGTTACTATTGCACCAATACAAGGAATATCTAGTATCAAAATTAAGACAAATCCAGATCGAACAAAATATCTAGCAATTTACTTCGCTGGTCCCATAAGATCTGCTGGGGGAACAGAAATGGCGTTGATTCTTGTTGTTGCAGATTATATCCAGCATCTGATTGGTTTAAACAAATACAAAGCTACTGAGATTGAAGCCAGAAGGTTCATAGAGGAACTTCGTCTATATGAAAGAGAAGTATCAAGATTTCAATTCAAAGTTTCTGATAAAGAGCTTTTCAATGCTATAATGAAGATCCCAGTTGAAGTTAATGGGGTACAGACAGATCAAGTTGAGGTAGCTTCTTTTAGAAATCTTTCACGTATTGAAACTAATGGTGTTAGAGGTGGGGCGCTCAGAGTTATTAATGACGGTTTGATAGGCAGAACCCAGAAAATGGCAAAGATAGTCGAAAAGCTTGGCATTAGCGGTTGGGGGTGGCTCAAGGATTTTGCTCCTAGAACTAAAGTAGCTGAAGAAGCAAGAGAATCCATGTATCTTGAAGATGTTGTTGGTGGTCGGCCGATATTCTCTCTACCATCAACTTCAGGTGGATTTCGGCTTCGTTATGGGAGAGCTAGAAATACTGGTTTGACCGCACTTGGTATTCATCCATCAACTATGCATATCCTAGGTGATTTCATAGCGACTGGTACGCAACTCCGTATAGAAAAACCTGGCAAGGCTGGAATTGCAGTCGCAGTAGACTCTATAGAACCTCCTATTGTTAAGTTATCAGATGGTTCAATTAAAAGGATAGATGACCCTAAACTTGCAAAATCAATTTCCAAATCAATTGTAAACATATTGTTTCTAGGTGACATTCTGGTTTCCTTTGGTGAATTTGTTGAGAATAATAAGGCACTAGCACCCTCTGGTTTTGTTGAGGAATGGTGGGTTGTCCTTCTCAGTAATACAATTAAAGATAATAGTTTTGCAACTAAACTATTCAGTCAGTCAAAAATTGATAGGAAAAAAATAAATTCTTTTTTGGATAATCCGCTTGTAAATATTCCAACTATTGATGAAGCCATTCATTTATCAAGGAATCTCTTAATTCCTCTTCATCCAATATACACTTACTTCTGGGATAACTTAACTGCTGATGAGGTAAATCAATTAAGACAAGGAATAATGAATTTTGATTTTAAAATTCAGGATTCAGGTGAATTAATTATAAGTAGGTTACATAGTGATGTGAAGAAACTTCTTGAGAAAGCAGGCGTCCCACATGAATTGGATGGTCAAAAAATTGTTGTTCCAAAAGGGAGGATATTATATGAATGTCTGGGTTTGGAGCATAACTGGGATTCTCCTAAAGAGAATACCTTAGGTCATGATTATATTTCACAGATGTCAGGAATAGTGATTTTGCCCAAAGCACCATCATTCATAGGAGCTAGAATGGGTAGACCTGAGAAGGCTAAGCCTCGTGAAATGAGGCCAATTGTTCATACCCTTTTTCCAATAGGTCTCTCTGGGGGTTCCAGAAGGAATATTGTGGAGGCAGCAAAAAATAACACTATCATGTCAATAGATATAGAGAAAAGATTTTGTTCTACATGTAATGAATTTACACATACTAATCTATGTATGAAATGTGGTAATAAAACCGTCTTACAGCGTTTTTGTACAAAATGTGGCAAGAGTTATGAGGTCAAGCAATGTCCTCAATGCAATCTTGAGACTGTGACACATGAGAAACGCCCAATCAATATTAGGTCACTACTGGAGTTGGCTACAAAAAGATTGGGCATGTCTGCACCACCAGATGTCGTCAAGGGTGTAAGAGGAATGACAAGTGATACCAAGAAACCTGAACTTTTGGAAAAGGGTTTGTTGCGTGCAAAATACGATTTATCTATGTTCAAAGATGGCACTATTAGATTTGATATCACAAATGCACCACTAACACATTTCAAACCTATAGAGATTGGTTTATCTCTCGATCGCTTACAGCAGTTAGGGTACAAATATGATCATTTTGGTAATTCAATATCTAATCCCGATCAGTTATGTCCTTTGATGATACAAGATATTATTATTCCAGAAAGCTGCGGTGAATATTTTGTTAGGATTGCTTCATTCATAGACGATTTATTAAAGAAAGTATACGATTTACCTTCATACTATAATATAAAAAAGAAAGATGATTTAATAGGTAAATTAGTTGTCGGTTTGTCTCCTCATACTTCAGTGGGTGTCATAGCTAGAGTTATAGGGTTCACCAAGGCAAGCGTTTGTCTTGCACATCCTTTTTGGCATGCAGCCAAACGACGTGATTGTGATGGTGATGAAGACGCAGTCATACTATTAATGGATGTCTTACTGAACTTCTCAAGGAGTTTTCTTCCAACTAGAATAGGGGGATTGATGGATGCACCACTTTTATTATCTCTTTTCGTTAATCCCAATGAAGTCGCAAGACAAGCTTTCAATATTGAGGTTGTTGACAGATTCCCCTTGGAATTCTTCTCTGAAACCAAGAAAAAATCTGATTCAAAAAGTACTGCACAAATAGTTCCTACTATAGCAAGTCGCCTTGATACTCCAGAAATATATGCAAATACAGGATTTACACATTTTACATCTAATATAAACCAAGGCAATCTTGTAAGTTCATACAAGACTCTTCCATCAATGTTAGAAAAAGTCGAGGAGCAATTGAAATTAGCTGATAAAATTAATGCTGTAAGTTCAAGAGAAGTTGCAATGAAAGTTCTATCAACACACCTAATGCGTGATATAATGGGTAACCTGAAAGCTTTTTCATCTCAAAGATTTCGATGTTCAAGATGTAACATAAAATTCCGTAGAATACCTCTCAGTGGAGTATGCACAAGATGCGGATCAAAATTATATATGACTGTACATCGTGGTGCCATTGAAAAATATCTAAGCCTTGCAAAGAATCTAGTCAAGAATTATGAAATCGGACCCTACTATGAACAATGGCTGAAAATGATATCTGATGAGATAAATTCCCTATTTCACGAGAAAGAGGTTGAAAGACAACCTGAGCTTATGGATTTCATATAGTGAAAATTTCTAATGACATTCAAAGGATTTCATCCCAAAGCATATTTGAAAAGTAAAAGGAACGTGAGTACTGGACTACGTACACGTACATTAATTATCGAAGTCATAAGTAAGAAACCATCACAAATCAAAAGAATAGCAAATGAAACACAACTATCTTACCGTTCAATCGTCTATCATGTAAAAATATTGAGAAAAGAGAATATTATAACCTCAAACACTATAAAGAAACCTTCAGTTTGGAAACTAACACGATTTGGACAACAAAAATTAGAATAAAATAAACACATTCAAATAAATTTTTATTTAAATGCTAAATATTAATATATAATTTTATACAATAAGTGATCAAACATGCAAGTTATCTTTTCGACTTATTTCTAAATTTATAAACATAAATTTGTTAATCAAGTAAAAAATTATGATTTGATATTAACAGATTTATAGGGAACTTGACATGGAGGCCCCTCAGTCATATACATTCTTCCTTGTTTAAGATTCATAACAACTGATGTTATTGTTTCAAATTGGTCATCTGGATGAAACCTTGGATCAGGATGTCTACATATTGAATTTGGATAATCAAAGTGGTCACTAGCTACATTTCTTATCGCACTAACATTCAATTTCTTTTTCTTCAGAAGTAGACGTCTTATTCTATTCCACCTGATTGGAGAATCTGAAAAAATTGTTTTCCCTAGATCTTTTACATTTGCATCAGATGAAATAAAGTTGTTAGAATGTGTTAGTATTCCATTCTCTGGGTGTAATATTCCAATGTCTTCTGGGGTAACTTCAAGGTCTATGGCTTCTCCTTCTGCATGTGCAATCATGTAGTTAATTGATGCCGCTCTTTTTGCTTTAGCCACAGCATATATCGCATCTCTTATTGTTCCTGAATTTAATATTTTTCGTGATACTACTGAAACTAATGGGACACCAGGAGAGACTCTGTCTCTATTAGATAATAACGCGTTAATGCATACACCCAATCCATGTGAATTAAGTCCTTTATGGCCTACAGTTCCAGCTTCAACATGTGTCAAAATATTGGGTTTCTTTTCATTCTGTTTTATTTTAAGAAGTACACAGGTTTCTTTAAATTTGCTTCTGAAATCCCAATTCTGACCTAATATCATTACATTTGTCGACTTTGCATCAGGTGTAACTGCGAAAGAAGTGCATTCAGAATAAGATTTCCCAGATAAGGGAGTCATAGTAAATTCATATCTTGCATTAAGTGCAACTATTTCTCCTACTGATCTTCCTGCTCCAGCTGCTATACCTTCTATTTCTTCCATTATGTCTTCGTCATAATCTCTGATAATTGGTATCCAATTTGAGGCATCTTCCTTTACTTTTTCCCAATCGATTTTAGCAAATCTTTTGAATTGAATTTGGTAAGTCTCAATATTTCTTATAATTAAGTCCTTAGCTTGAGTTCCATATTGAAATCCTATGTCTGATGGCGAACCTTCAACCGAAATAATTCTTGTAGATAATTTCATGGAAAACTTCTTCCCTATGTACTATACACTTAAAGTCATGGAAATAATACTCCATACGTTAAACCTATTGGTGTCAATTAAAGAAGGATCTAAATTTAAAAGCATGATTAATATCAGCTTTAATATTGTATGGTGAAGATATTTGAGTGGCCGTATGAGTGGACGCCAAAAAAAGAGAAAACGAGAGGCACCTATGCCCGCTGCCAGTGCTGGTCTTTTACGTTTCTTTGAAGAAGAGACCGCCGGTATAAAATTGAGACCAGAAATCGTAATTATTTTAGGAATAGTATTAATAGCAGTAAGTCTGATGGCTCATTCCGCATTCAAGTAAATATTCATTCTAATTGAAATATGGTAACGTCTTCTGCGCTAATGGCGGCAGAGGTCTACTTTTTATTCCCAATCTCTTTCTAAGAATATTTGAAAATATATCAGTAAAACCCGTGAAATTATAAACAGTCTTGGCTTTGCTATCTTTTACAAACTTAACAAGTTGATTGAAATCTGCATGACTACTTAGAGGAAATGCTGCAGTTTTCCTTGAGTTCATTTTTATTGCCCAACCCATCACGATGGCTCTCGCCGATTTTTTAGAATTTAGTTCTTTAGATCTAGACATTATATAGACTGAAGATTTCCTATCTATTTCTGAGCTTATCTCATCATATACAAGATCAATATTACTTTCTGAGTAAATTTTGTTAACCTTTGATATTCTGTTACTTGTTAGAACATTCAAGTTAGTATAAACATTAAATATTTTTACAAGTTCCTGTGCTTTTCCAGCAGTATATGATCGAAATACTGGGGTTAATCCTTTTTTAATTTCATTTAAAGTCCATTGAACAATATTTGCGTAGATATTTTCTCTATCTGGAAAGGTGTACGATGGTTCACCATATGTTGCTTCCATAACAAGAGTATCACATTCTACATTTTCTGCTCTTCTTGTTGTGAGAGTATCCAGATAATTAATGTCGCCAGTGTATAGAATCGAAGTATCTGGTAATGTTATAAGGAATTGTGTTGACCCTAACATATGTCCTGCATTCAAAGGCATGACTTTAATATTTCCAATCTCTATAGTCTGATTAAATTTAATATCATTAAAGTTGACTACTGACTTTCCATAGATGCTTTCAAATATCTTTCTTGTCTCAGGTGTAGAATATTTTCGTGCTTTACTTTTCAGTCCAATAAAATGGTCGGCATGAGCATGAGAGATGAAAATATTGGAATATTTTGCTGGAATGTTTGTTGAATCTGGATCGAAGATCAGTTGATGTTCAGGTGTTCTTACTATGAAACCTTTAGACCAACCAAGCTCAACCATGTTGATACAACTCGCAATTAATTCGATCTATTTTAACCCTTGAATAATAATCCTTCAATTTTCATAGTTATTTTATTATTAAGGTATACATAGCAGGAAACTTAATTTTGTTAGATTTATGCATACTAAAAGTATGGGGAGCCAAGTACTGGAGCTCTTACCATGATTACTCAAGGAAACATGATAAGAATAGGAAAGAAGCCTTTGTTGAGTTACGTTGTCGCATGTGTCACATTATTTAACTCGGGAAAGAATGAAATCATGGTTAGAGCACGTGGAAGATCTATTCCAAAAGCTGTTGATACAGTAGAAATGTTAAAGCGTTCTTTCTTTAAGGGACTGTTCGTGAAATCTATCGAAATCGGATCTGAGGACATAAGACGTTACAACGGACGAGGAACCAGTATATCGATTATTGAGATAATTCTTACTAAAAAAACAAGTATGGAAATATAAACTTGAGTAATTATCTTCTTGGCAAACATTAAAAAGTTAATCACAGTTTTAAGGCTCTAACTACTATCTATTTACGGTACTTTTCAATGAAGGAATCTCTAGCTAGAGATATAATGATTAAGGATCTCTATACGATAAAATCCAACAGCAAAGTTGGGCTAGCAAGATTGAAAATGATGAGACATGGAGTTGGGGGACTACCAGTTGTTAATGACAAAGGAACTCTGTTAGGTATGATTACATTAAGAGACATCGACCTTGCTGGTTTAGATGTATCTAATCTGACTGTTGAGGATCTAATGACTACAAATTTAGTAAAAGGAAATGAGAACACCACATTGAAGCAGATTGTTGAGCTTATGGTGAAAACTGGAGTGCAGAGAATTCCAGTAGTTGATAAAAAAGAAAAATTGATAGGTCTTGTAACTCAGACTTCTGTTATCAAACATACATTAGCTTTCAATCTATTATAGATCAAACCAAGAGTTTTCGAATACACAACATAATTGATACAAATTTACTATTGTAATTCTTCAAATAATTATGTGATAAATTGAAATCAAGGTATTTGTGTAGAGAAAAGATATGCAATACCTTGGTTCACAAATATTAGACCAACAACTATCAAAGCTATTCCACTTATTCTTCTTATTCTATCGACATTGGAACGCAGGATAGCAAAATGAGTCAATGTACCTGCAAGGATTCCGAGTATTGGGATATATGCAGTTGACCCTAACCAGAATGAACTCATAAAGACAAATGAATCAAAAACAGTGGAGAGGGTCGCACTATAAGTTAAGGCAGCTATAAGGGGAATACATGGCCTTAGACCCAACATCATACCTAAAAGAAACGTTGATTTAATTTTGCTAAAACCACAGCAAATAATTGATGCAAATCTTAGTTTGCTCCCGAAGGAAATAAGAAAACCATACAGTATCAAAATAATTCCTAATGGAATGATAACTGAAGCAGATGCAAAAGGATTCAGAAAATATCCTCCGACATAACCAACAATCAGACCAAGAAACAAATATGCTAACAATCTGCCAAGACTGAAATATATAGAGGCTATCAAACCCTTCTTAGCATTGGGATGCTCTGCAGCAATATGAGGTCCAAGGATAGGTGCACATTGAGCAACACATGATACTCCTAACGTTAGACCTAGTGTAACTCCAGCAGTTACTAGGATAATCAGACCTCAACACTCTCAGAATTATTTCGTGGATTCCCTTGGCTCAATTCAAATCTAATAAACATTACATAAATTTCGTAATATCGCTCATTAATAAAATTCTCAGATCTAAAAAGCTCTAAATATTGTATAAGAAGCCAATAAGCTCGTGATTATTATGAGAGAAGAGAAGAAATGGTTCAGTGATCACCTTATCCAACGAACAGCGAAGGCACTTGAAAATAATGGATTCAAAACTGTTCTTGCTTCGGATAAAAATGAGGCGCTAAAAGAAGTGTTACAACTGGTTCCTGAAAAGGCTCAAGTTGGTATCGGGGGGTCTGTTACAGTCCGTGAAGTAGATCTTGTCTCTGAGTTATCAAAAAGAGGAAACGATGTTCTTGAGAATTGGAGCAGGAAAGTTACTCCAGAGGAAGATATGGCAATAAGAAAGGGCCATCTGACATGTGACGTCTTCATTACAAGTAGCAATGCCATTACAGAAGACGGCAAGCTTGTGAACATTGATGGTATGGGAAATAGAGTAGCATCAATGATATTTGGTCCTAAGAAAGTTATTGTAATAGCAGGAATTAACAAAATAGTCAAAGACATTCATGTTGGTATTGAGAGGATAAGACACACCGCAACTCCTATGAATGTAAAAAGAATGGGTGGCACTACACCATGTGTAATTGACGTTTGTGATTTGGATAAATGTCAACCACCAAATCGACACTGCCACGTGATTACTATTATCGAAAAAAAACCAATAAAGACAGACACAACCATCATCCTAGTTAAAGAAGAACTAGGCTTCTAAATGGAATTCTATCCTTTTTTTCTCATTTTTCTGATGTAGTTCTCGTCAAGTATGCCTGCCTCAAATAAATTAACCAGTGAATTGCCACTAGCGTTGCCACCTAACTTTCCTGAGAAACCTTTAGTTTGACGCCATTTCAGTTTAGTTAATCCACTCTTAGAATTATATATGACACCTAAAACGCTAGAGACTCTTGTAAATTCAATTTGTCTGATCCTTCTTAAGGTCTCCTTGTCTTCAGCTTCAGCATACATCGTTCCATTTTCTATAGGACGCTCCGGAAAGACATTATCATCCTCAAGGAGCTCATCTGGTATAAACGAGCTGCATGTACTCAAAATCATGAATCTTCTGAATGATTCAAGAGAACAAACTACGTCGATCTTCATCTAAGTTTCTGCTCTCCCATGGACAAAGGAATTTTCCTCTCCTTAACTAAAGATTTCCAACTAAAAAATCTTAGCTACTTCATACCAGAAAAGATTGACTGAAGATAAAACATATTGAACTATAATAAATATGGTATTTTATACATAGCTGTCTAAACTCTTAATCTACAACAAACTCATAACACTAGAAACCTTCTCTGAGGCCTGATGCTCTTGCAGAATAATGTAAAGAACAAATCAGTTACAAATTCCAATACCAGAAAAAACAAGGAGGAAAAAGGAACAACAGATTCCATTATGAAGATCCGAAAACGTGATGGCAGAATATTAGAATTCCAACAGGGGAAGATAACGGAGGCAATATACAAGGCCGCAGAGGCTGTTGGAGGAAAAGACAGGAAACTCGCAAAAGAACTTTCTAATAAAGTAGCTGAGATTGTCGAGAGCAAGTTCGATAAAGAGAATATCCCTACTGTTGAGCAAGTTCAAGATATTGTTGAAAAAGTTCTAATTGATAGTGGTCATGCAAAGACGGCGAAATCTTACATTCTATATAGACAAAAGAGGAAAGATGTTCGAGAAGCAAGGTCAATGCTTCTTGACGCCGAACTAGATAGTAAACTCTCTCCCAATTCATTGAATGTTCTTGAAAGACGATATCTACGAAGGGATGATACAGGCCATCTGATAGAGACACCTACAACCCTATTCCAACGTGTTGCTGAAGCCGTTGCAACAGCAGATATTTTCTACAACCCTCAAGCGGATGTAAAGAAGACACGAGAAGAATTCTATAAGGTCATGACCAATCTAGAGTTCCTACCAAATTCACCTACACTCATGAATGCTGGCACTGAATTAGGGCAACTTTCTGCGTGTTTCGTTTTACCCATAGGGGATTCAATGGAGGATATTTTTGAGGCTGTCAAGCAGACTGCATTAATTCACAAGTCTGGTGGAGGCACAGGGTTTTCTTTTTCAAGACTTAGGCCAAAAAACGATTTTGTACGAACCACTGGTGGGGTGGCTTCAGGTCCAATATCTTTTATGCGTGTATTTGATGCTGCGACTGAGGTTATCAAACAAGGAGGAAAACGGCGTGGTGCTAACATGGCGATTTTACGTATAGATCATCCAGACATTATAGATTTCATAACTTCAAAAGATCAAGATAATTGTCTAACTAACTTCAACATTTCAGTAGGATTAACAGAAGAATTCATGGACGCCGTTATTAAAAACAGAGATTATGATCTCATAAATCCACGTACAAAAGAAAGCATGAGTAAACTATCTGCACGGAGCACATTCAAGCTTATAGTTAGACAGGCTTGGAGGAATGGAGAACCGGGAATAGTATTTCTGGATAGGCTTAACCGAGATAATCCAACACCCAAACTGGGAGAAATCGAAAGCACTAATCCGTGTGGTGAGCAACCTCTATTACCATATGAATCCTGCAATCTTGGTTCAATCAATCTGTCAAGGATGGTAAACAATGGTAAAATAGATTATGAAAGACTATCGAAGGTTGTTAGAACCGCCGTGCATTTTCTGGATAATGTGATTGATGTTAACAAACATCCACTAAAAAAAATCGAAGAGATGACTAAAGGTAACAGGAAAATTGGTCTTGGTGTTATGGGTTTTGCGGATATGTTGATTCAACTTGGAATTCCATTCAATTATGACAGAGCAATAACAATAGCAGAAGAAGTCATGGCATTCATATCCCAAAAAGCTGATAAAGTCTCACAGGAACTAGCAAAAGAGAGAGGGTCTTTCCCTAAGTTCAAAGGAAGTAAATATGATATTCCTGAGGAACCAGCTAGACGTAATGCAACTACAACAACAATAGCACCAACAGGAACACTTAGCATAATAGCTGGTTGCTCCAGTGGCATAGAACCCATATTTGCAATATGCTACATTCGAAATGTTATGGATAATACAGAATTAGTTGAGATCAATCCACTATTTGAAAAGATTGCTTATGAAAAAGGATTCTACAGCGAGGAATTGATGAGAAGGATTGGTGAAGCAGGGTCAATTCAAGATTTTCCAGAAATTCCAGAAGGAGTAAAAGCTCTATTTGTAACCGCACATGATATAGATCCAGAATGGCATATTAGAATTCAAGCAGCATTCCAGAAATATACAGACAACGCAGTATCAAAAACAGTTAATTTTTCATCCCATGCAACACCTGAAGATGTAGAGACCGTGTACATGCTAGCTCATCAGCTTGGGTGCAAAGGAGTTACAATCTATAGAGATTCAAGTAGAAGAGATCAAGTACTCCAAATTAAACAGAAAAAAGAAGATGTAGTTTTGGCAGTGTCATCAATTGAACCGTCAAATAATTTTGATGAGCAAATTCAATCATAAAAACAGAATAGACAAAACAAATTTTCTGCATGTGCTAAATTAACAAAAGTATAACAGCGTTTTTTTATATAAGAGACAAGCAGTCTTAATATAGAAAAGAAGTTGCTAACCTTCAAGAAATTATTATTCTTTATGACGATAATTATTCTTACATTTACTTTACCTATTTCAAATGTATCTGCATGCTATTTCGAAAATATTAATGTCAAAGGTCATGGAGTGAAAAGACTTGCAATAATTATTCCAAGCATCATTCCTGAAAGACAAAATGTAACTTTGAAAATCATATCTGTAGTTGACTACAAAGATAGAATGGAACTCGACTTTGAAAGAAGCGACAAGGTAAATGTATCAGTTCTCTGGTCTTCAGCGTCATATTTGGAGGGTAGTGAAAAATTTGTGTTAGTACAACTAGAGGAAGGAAGTGCTGAAGTATCATTAATAGGTTATATGGCAGAAGCAATTGTTTTGAAGGCCGAGTGGGTATCTGGAGAGTCATATATGGAGACATGGATGACTATAGCATGGGTAGGAGTTGACCCTCCAAAATAGAAAGAATTTGTTAACAGCAATTTTACCTATGAAATGGAAACCCACCAGTTCCCATGAGAACAGTATAGGGTTCAAGACCTGCCTTTTTATCCTTGCATGATACAGTTATTTTGACAAACTCAGATTGTTGCGAGCTTATTCCTACTTGTGCCTCACCATTAACAAGCTTAGCGGAGTTAGTATCTATTTTTACTTTTGAGTTTTCTAATTCGTAAATTGGTTCCATAGCTATTTCAATTTCATCAGTTCTTGTTTTATCTATTCCACCCTTAGAATCAACAGCAATAATAACAATTTTTGATTTCTTATGATGAGTTAATTGTGATGGGACTTTTACCAGAAGTTTCGTCGAAATAATTTTATCTTTTTGATTTTTATCCAACTCAATATACCTTCTCTATTTTTTTCTTATTGGATACTTTCCATACTTTTGAGCAGCATTTATCATTGCTTGCATACTAGAGTCTGGACCATATACAGCAGCTCCAACTGAAAGTGTGTATGCTCCTTCTGGGGCAGCTGTTTCTATTTGACTTTTACAGATATCCTCTATTTCACGAGGTTTTGCTGTATGGAATATACCTATTGGTTCAACGTTACCCATAAGACATATTTTTTTGCCTATTCTTTTTTTTGTCTCTTCAAGATTATTTTCAAAACTGAAATTGAAGACTTGAAAACCTGTTTCAACTAACGGTTCCAGTATATGCATTGAACCTTTACAATTATGGTAGAATTTGACTTTTCCTTTGAATGAGTTAAAAATTTTTTTCATGTAAGGTAGCGCAAATTCATTAAAGAATTTTGGTGATATTAATCCTGGTATATCATCACACATGAATATGATTTCGGATCCGCCAGACACGTCATCCATGGCTTTCATGAAATTTATTTCTGTTTGTGTTGTAATATCCATTAATTTATGCACATATTCTGGATTTTTATACATATCTGATAGGAATGGTGCAACCCCTCTGATTGCAGTAGCTAGATCCATCGGGCCTCTAATTGCAGATGGATCAACTTGATATTGTGAAGGAGTATTTTCTATAAGATATTTGTAAGCTTCTAGAACCTTCGGAAGTAATCCATCTGTATGAGGATCTGGAACCTTGAGATTATCTATCTGTTCAACTTCATTTATTATTGTGTGATTCATAGGTGGTTCTTTTTCATAATAAATAATTTCAGCACCGAACCCCGAAGCCTCAGCTACTATTCCAAAGTCAGGATTGATACTAGGTACAAATGCACAATCTGGAAAACTTTCATGCAATTTTATCTGGGCGTTAAGTTTTTTCTTATAGTCAAAAATATATTCCTTAACGTTCAGTCCAATTCTTGTTGCATCATATGAACTGCGAAGAAATGTGACGGGGACTTGATCAGGTTCCTTTAGTTGAGCAGCAATCATAAGCCTATCGCGAGGTGTCATCTGAAACGCCTAGTCATAGTCTGCCTATTTTACAGCCATCAGTCTCTTTGCTTCTTCGACTGCTTCGTAAGCATCTTTTCCGTAAGAATCTGCTTTAATGTTATCAGCATAATCCTTTGTAACAGGTCTTCCTCCAACCATGACTTTCACTTTTTCTCTAAGTCCTTCTTTCTTCAATATCTCCATTACATTATCTAATTCTGGCATTGTGTGAGTCAAAAGTGAAGACATGCAGAGTATATTTGGTGTCTTTGTTTCTACTTCTGAAATAAATTTTTCTGGAGGCACATCTACTCCTAGATCTGTAACATCAAATCCTGCTACAACCAGCATTGAGATAACGATGTTTTTTCCAACATCATGCAGATCTCCTTTTACTGTTCCAAAAATGATTTTGCCACTTGAAGTAATGCCTTCGGCCTGCATTTTTGGTTTCAGAAAGGTGATTGCTTCTTTCATCATCTCTCCTGACATTACAAGTTCGGGAAGGAAATATTCGCATGCCTCATATTTTTTTCCTACTTCATCAGCACCTTGACGAATTGCTTTCTCAATAATTGTTTTAGGGGAGATTCCCAATTCAATTGCTTGTTTAAGTAATTCATTAACTTGTGCTGAATCAATATTTACAAAGGCGTCTTTCAGATCTGATATTAGCTTCTCTGTATCCTGCAAGTAAGAGCCACTTCTTTTATGAGACTTTTCGAAGTCTACTCCAGTAACAATTAAAAAGATTTCTCAGACGGCAAACTTCTCACTTCATTTCTGATTAACTTGTCTTAGTAGTACTACAAAATTTCTCTGCAATTTTTAGTATAAATAATTGTAATCATTAACATTTACTATTAATGTGTGGGAAATCATCATCGCTATCTTTTCCTTCGAAGCGCTCGCACTCGGAATATAAAAACGATTCGTATTA
>JAGLGJ010000080.1 GCA_023144075.1 Candidatus Bathyarchaeota archaeon
GACGTTATAATCTCTAGATTAAAGGATTTCATATATGGTGATGACCTAGAGATTTAAAAGATATTTATTTAGTCATAAACACACATTAGAAATAATCTATTAATATTCAATTATATCTCATCAATGACAAAATGAAAATATTGTTAGTGATTGTCATGAATTCAGATCAAACAATAAAGATTGGTGGAATGAATTGGAAAGATGAAGTTCTTAAAGCAGAATTACCGGTTGTTGTCGAATTCTTCTCACCAACATGTCCATATTGTCAACAACTGACACCAATATTTCAGAAACTTTCTGGGGAATATATTCAGAAAATGAAATTTGGAATGGTTGATACTTCAAAGAATAGTGAAATAGCATCAGGTTATGGGGTCATGGGAGTTCCTACTTTGAAATTCTTTTGTGCTGGTCGACCAATATACGAGATCGTCGGTCTGAGATCAGAAAAAGAACTAAGAGAAGAACTGGAGAAGGCCTTGGGTATACATACTAACTGTGTATCTCAAAGCTCCCCACTCTATGCTTAAAAACAATTGAAGAATTCTTACTTGCTGTGGTGGCTTGCATCAAAAATGAATATTATATAGAGTGATTGTTGCTTTATGGTTATACGCTTTAATTCCAAGGTCTATTTTTAGCTTATCAATTTTCTTTATCATTTTTTTCAGAAAATTGTTTACTTATGTTGATGCCCCATGAGGCCCACATTGCTCCCAGAATTGCAACACCTATAAGGAAAGCTATAATTATGAGCGCAAGATTCTGTGTTGTACTAAAGTTCTCCCAGAAGAAAACCACATGGACAATGGCGTATATTAACCAGCCAAAAACTACTATGATTGACGCTGCAACACGTAATCCAAGACCAGCTGGAACCTTTTCATCCATAATAATAGGATAATTTAAAATCAATTTATATTTTTTCTAATAAATAATCAATATTCTTTCTATTATGAAATAGTATCAATAATTCAGAAATCAATATCATTCATGTTTTAGAAATGAATTTAGCTGCTTCTTGGAGGTTCAAATCTTGCTCGGTATGTTTCGACATATCTCGCAACTTTATTACACCTTTTTGCAGCTCTTGTTGACCAAGTATTATTGCATATGGTATATCATTAGAGTCGACATACTCTAACTGTTTTCTTAGTGTCCGTTTTTTCAAATCAAAATCTGCAGAAATATTCATTTCTCTTAATTTTCGGACAATATTCCATGATTCTTTTCGAACTGTATCGTTTACGGTTACGACAAATACTTGGGGAATCTGGCTTAGCTTTGGAAAGAGTTTTTCTCTTTCCATCGATATCATTATCCTGTCGATACCTCCGGCCACGCCTGTGGCTGGCATATCTCTTTTCCCATAGTTTTTGCATAGACCATCATATCTTCCTCCGGCAAATATTGCACCGATATCTTCACCTTGTTTATCGTAAGCTTCAAAGACGAGACCATCATAATATCCTATTCCTCTAACTATACTATAATCATAGACGCAACGGTCGATTCTTCCGAAATCGTCTAGTATGTCTGCAAGCTTCCTCAGTTCCTCGAGTCCTTTTCTTCCTATATCTTCAAGTCCCTGAGGTTCATTGGATAGAACATCATCTGCCTTACCTTTGAGGCTTGCAAAATCCATGATTTCCTCGATAGTTTTTTCTTCTATGCTAAGTGATCTGAATTCATCGATTATTTTTTGTTTTGATAATTTTCCTATTTTATCCATCACTCGTATTGTTGCTTCGATCTTATTTTTAGAACCAAAATCTCTAGATTTGAGATATCCTTCAGTCAATTTCCTATTACTTACTCGAACTTCGTATTCGTGAAGTCCTAGTTGTTCTAGGATATCCATTCCCAGGCATATGACTTCCGCATCAGCTTCTTGCTCTTCTGAGCCATATATTTCAGCATCCCATTGTGAGAAATTTCTATATCTAGCAAATTGTGGTTCATCATATCTCCACATCTCAGAAATAGCATAAAGTTTGATGGGCTCTGGAAGCTCTAGACGATTAGCCACCATTCTGGTAATGCCAACAGTAAGGTCAAAACGTAAGCCTAGTTTTCTACCAGATTTATCTTCGAACCAATAAATTTCATTTCTAATATCTGGGCCTGACTTTGCCTCTAATGTAGAAAGGTTTTCTAGAGCGGTCGGTTCAACCTTTTTGAAACCATATATAGCC
The DNA here is from genome assembly GCA_023144075.1 of Candidatus Bathyarchaeota archaeon. Taxonomy (GTDB): domain Archaea; phylum Thermoproteota; class Bathyarchaeia; order 40CM-2-53-6; family RBG-13-38-9; genus RBG-13-38-9. The sequence goes on from JAGLGJ010000080.1 coordinate 2,196, forward strand.
ATATTCTTCTGGATTTGTCTCTCCATCCAATTGCGCTTTGACATCTCCATCGATTCGATATCTCTCATCCCTCTTGGAGGAGTAAAGGTCGGAGATTCTGTCAATTTCTTCACGTGGCCTGATCATTCTTAGGGGGTTTAGTTTTGTTCTTTTGGAAAATCATCTCTCCAATTGAGTAGTATACAAGATCAGTTCTTCTGTCAATGACGGATAGGATGAGTTCTTTCTTTTGTCTTGCTGCGTATCTTAATAGATTGGTAAGTTCATCAAGATTAAACTCTCCCCCCTCATAGACGATAAGGATGAGACGTCTCTCTGCTCCTTTACCGTGAATCTCAAAATCAACCTTCTTGGTTTCACGAACAATGTATCCTCTTTCTCTAAGATCACGATACACAAGATACCTTATCCAAATCTCCTGCTTTCCCATAGATAATTCTGTGACAAGATCATGAAGTGATAACATTTCTTGTTTGTCTTCATCGATAACTTTAATTCTTTTTTTCTCAGTGAGGAAAAAAGCTTCATAAGGTGAGAGCTCTAGCTTCTTACCCCGACGGATTCCAAAACCTCTATCAAGAAATTCTATTTGTCTATCACTTTCAGGGATATAGACTCGCCTTTTTTTATAATACGCATCGAGAGACTCACTCAATTTTTATCCTCACTCGCTAACTTGATAGGGATAGATATCCTATTTAGGGTAGGTTATAGCTGTTCTTGGATATACAATCTCTTATTGCATATGTTCAATTTGATTGCCAAGGTGTGGTTTATTGAGTGATTTTTTCGAACTTAGATCGGTGAAATGGAAAAATGGGAAAGTCGTATTGGTAGATCAGACCAAGATTCCAAATAAGCTCACGTATGTCAGTTGTAGAACTTACAAAGATGTTGCTAATGCGATAAAAACTATGGTTGTTCGTGGTGCACCTGCAATAGGCGTTGCGGCAGCTATGGGTCTTGCACTTGTTGCCTATCAAAGTAGAGCTAAGACGAAAGAACTTTTTTTAAAAGAGCTGGAATCGGCGGCATCGAAGTTAGCTGCTACAAGGCCGACTGCAGTGAACTTGTCTTGGGGCCTTAAGGAAATTATTAAAATTGCAGAGCAATCTTCCGGCGATACTAAGACAATCAAGACTCTCATTGTTAGAAAAGCTATACAGATGGCTGAAGATGACGTTCAAGCAAATCTTAAAATTGGTAAATATGGGGAGCCGCTGTTAGCCAATGAAGATACCGTTCTCACTCATTGTAATGCGGGAGCTCTTGCAACTGTTGGTTACGGAACAGCTCTGGCACCCATCAGAACCTCCGTAAAGCAAGGTAAACGGATAAAAGTTATTGCAAGTGAAACGAGACCTAGACTTCAAGGAGCCCGCTTGACCGCATTTGAGCTATCGAGAGATGGGATCCCTGTTAGAATAATAACGGATAATATGGTTGGGCACTTTATGCGTCAAGGTATGGTTGACAAAGTTATTGTGGGGGCTGATAGGATTGTCAATGATGGAGTCTTCAACAAAATTGGAACATATACTCTCGCAATAACTTCTAGATATCATAAGATTCCTTTCTATGTTGCAGCTCCAATTTCGACCTTCGATCTATTGAACTCTAGTGATAATGTGGTAATTGAAGAGAGAAGTACAAGAGAACTCACACATATTTCCAATAAACGCATATATCCAAAAAATGTCGATGCTATTAATCCAGCTTTTGATTTTACACCGTTCGATCTGGTTGATGCAATAATAACCGACAAAGGAGTGATAAATCAACCTGAGAGAGATAAAATATTGAAATTCAATAAAAAATGAATATTGTTCAGCCGGTTGGTGTCATTTCTGGTACTTTATAAGCGACTTCGATAGGACAATTTGCTACGTCTTCAATCTGACTTTTCCATTCTTGACCCACAGATATTAAAGCGTAGATACCGGTGACTTCTGCCTTAGCTTTTCGCACTATATTAATGAGCGCCCTTTGTGTTTCTCCACTACCGATCACATCATCGACGATACATACACAATCCCTTTTTCTAAACATGCTTCTAGGGACATAATAGCTCATCACCATAGCGGATTTTTGTGGTATGTAGATCTCTTCAATAAATTCACTAACACCCACCTCTCTAGTTTTTTTTGCTATGATCAAAGGAACGCTTAATCTATGCGCTAATAGTGTCGCTAAAGGTATTCCATCGGTTTCAGGCGTAAGTATTTTAGTCACTCTTTGTCCAGCGAATTTATTAACCGCTTGTTGGACAGCACGTTCAAGAAGCATTGTATCGGAAATGACTTTTGTATTATCGAAATATCCTAGTTCATCAAATATTATTCTTCTCTGGATCTCAGTTTCAATTCGCATTATGTTTTCTAATTTCTTATTGATGTCCTGAGCTCGTTCTATTGTTGGTAGAACATGTCCTTTGACATATCTGCTGAGAACTGTTTCAGGTAGACCAATTAATTGTGATAACTCACGGTATGTATAATATTTCTTGGCTAAATTGAGGAGTTCCGTGACCATTAACTTATATCTTAGGTCAACAATCCTCGTTCCAACCAAAAAAAACACCTTCCTCTATACATCATAATGTAAAGCGTATAACGCTTTCTACGTCAAATTTGATGATTTCTTATCATAACCGTCTCTTTTACTCTCTACAATCCCAGCGCTATCCTGATAGGCTCCGTTGTAAGGATTCTCGACCCCTGAAGTCATTCGAATCAGTGATAATTGTAGAAAGGATTCTCCACGATTTATTCTGAGATTCGTTTTACTGGTATTCAGCAAGGCAATTGTCAATTGTCCTTTAAAACCCGGGTCCACAAGAGCTAAACTGGCAAAGAGTCCTTCCCTAGCGAATGAGGATCTGATATGTAGAATGCCCAACACCTTTGGAGATAGCTCAACTTTTTCGCTTGTAGCTAAGAGCCTATGTTCACCAGGTTTTAGTGTAATGTCTTCTGCTGATCCGAGGTCGTATCCAGCGGGAGTCAAATGTGATTCTTCAAAAGGGGCGATTTCTATTTCTCCATTTTCTATGAGTCTTTTGATTGTGACGTCAGACAAGGCCACTGATCTTACACCAGAGACCCCCCTAGATACAGATCTGATTCCTTAAGTCTTTCGTGTAAAATCAAAGATTAACCCAGTAGATCTCTTGGACATGTAAATTTTATCTAAATACAAATTTGAAGCTATTAAGATAACAATCTATTATTGGAAGAAATATATCATATCTTTAATCTAATGGAGATGAAAT
>JAGLGJ010000081.1 GCA_023144075.1 Candidatus Bathyarchaeota archaeon
CGCCGAGTCCATCATCGCTCTTCAATAAGTTACCGATTCCAATAATTACAAGACGGAACTCTTGACCGAGCCAATCCATCAACATTTGTCTTACATTTTTTGAAGGCATAGAGTCGCCATCTCAATGGCGTGTAACTAATCTGACCAATTAGAGGTCCCAATTATTATTATATTTGCACTAGAATGTAATTAACTCAATTCAAATTCCTAGATTTATCCTACAACTGCTCTAACATAATTATCCAAATTAAGTGCTGCTTCAGCTGCTTGATTTGCAAAATCAGCGAATGGACCTGGATAGATTCCTATCACTATACAAAGTATGGCTAAGATAATCATTGAAAAGAGCATGGGTGCAGGCGCTTCTTTTGCTTTCATAGCAATGACAGTCGGTTCTCTTAACATAATGATTTGAATTATTCGAAGATAATATCCAACTGAAAATAATATGTTCAGGACCATTATTGCCGATAGACCATACCATATTCCGTTTGTTACACCTTGTTGTATTCCAGCCAATATTATCATGAATTCGCTTTGGAAGGCGTTTAATGGCGGTATTCCTGCCAATGCGAGAGATCCGATAATAAATGTGAAGCCGGTTATTTTCATCTTCTTCCCAATTCCAGCAAGATCATCCAAGTTTCTGCTTTCAACAGCAAATAGAAATGCGCCTGCGCAGAGGAAGAGGAGAGCTTTTCCAATGGCGTGATTCATAATATGAAATATCCCGCCGGTGAGCCCGTATACTGAAGCGATTGAAAGCCCAAATATTATGTATCCTATGTGGCCGATGCTGCTAAAGGCTAAAAGTCTCTTAATGTCGTTCTGTAGTAGAGCCATAACATTGCCGACGGTCATTGTGATTATCGCAAATATTGCGAGTAACAATTGCCATTGGTATTCTGCTGGTGCGAAAATCAATATCATTATACGAATCAGACCATAGACGCCTGTCTTGATGACAACGCCCGATAACATGGCGCTTATCGAGCTGGGTGCGGCTGGGTGAGCATCTGGTAGCCAAGTATGGAAGGGCACAATAGCTGCTTTGACTCCTAATCCAAGAACGATCATGGCTAATGCAAGAATTGACCAGGGTGTTGGCGTATTGGATATTGTACTACTTAGGTAAGCGAAATTCAATGTACCAGCCATACCATAGAGTATGGACATTGCGAAGAGGACTGTTGCGCTACCTGCTGAGCTGATAATCAGATATTTGAATCCTGCTTCAATTGACTCCCATTTTTCTTTTCTAAAGGCAACCAGCACGTATGAGGCTATACACATTACTTCCCAGAATAGGAAGAATGTGAAGAAATCTCCTGCAAAGACAACGCCAATCATACCAGCTACCATTAATAACAATAATGTGTAGTACTCTGCATGACCGGTATCACGTTCCATATATTTTGTTGAATAAATCGCGGTCAACAAACCTATCAGGAGAAATATGGCAGCCATGAATATGCTCAGCATATCTATCTGAAGAATTGCGATACCTCTGATCTGTTGTCCGGCCCAGTAATGAATTATGATTCCTTCAGCAGCCACCTCATTGTATAGAAGATAGAGTGCGACGGCCGATACTAGGAATCCAACTACAGCCCAAATATCTACAATTTTTCTGGCGCGGATTTTAACTCCAAGTAAGTAGACGATTGGCGCTAGTATAGCGAATAAAATCAGCAAATCTATTGGTAATGATAAGATCATTTTTATGCCCCCACCAATATTTTCATTACAGCTTCTGCAGCCGGATACACTATTTCAAGCGGTACAAATGCAAATATTCCATATGCAACTGTGAAAAACGTCAGTATAGCTATTGGAATAAGCATACTTATTGGAGCTTCTTTTGTATTCGACAGATTTGATGGACATTCACCGAAGAATACCCGTTTGACCATTCGTAAGTAATATGCTGCTGTTATTATTGCTCCACCTACTGCGAGGAAGGCTAATATCGTGTAACCCGCTGCAAAGCCTCCTGCAAAGATCATCCATTCGCTGGCGAATCCTGCAAAGGGCGGAGTGCCAGCAATTGATAATCCACCACAGAGGGTAGCAACTGCTGTTACAGGCATTTTACTGGCTAATCCTCCGAGTTTGTTCATATCCCTGACTCCAGTTGCATAGATGACTGCTCCAGCACACATGAAGAGAAGGCCTTTCGCAATTCCATGATTAATAATATTAAATAAACCACCGCCAATACCTATTACGTTTAGACACATTATTCCAAACAGTATGTAACCTACTTGACTTACACTGCTGTATGCAAGCATTCGTTTTAGGTCAGTTTGTACGAAAGCCATTATTCCACCCCAGAAGACTGTGATTATAGCTAGAATGGCTAAACCATAAGCAAGGGTCATGATCTGTGATGGGAACAGTGTTAATGTAATTCTTACGATTGCGTATGCACCAGTTTTGATCATGACTCCACTCAGCAATACACTGATTGGAGTAGGTGCTTCGGCGTGAGCATCAGGAAGCCAAGTATGAACCGGAAAGATTGCAAGTTTTACTGCGAATCCAATAAACATGAGTATCATTATTCCCTTAAGAATTCCAGGTGCTACACCAGTTAAGAGGTCAGGTAACTCTAATAGATTGAAGGTTCCGGTTACTGCAAAAATTGTTAGAATTCCAAAGATTAGGGCTGCTGCACCTGCGTGTGTAAATAGGAAATATTTCATACCTACTATTCTTGGTTTTCCGGATCCCCAGTATGCTATCAGGAAGTAAGATGGTATTAACATCATTTCCCAGAAGACATAGAATAGTATCAGGTTTGCAGACAAGACTACTCCGATCATTCCTGATACGAAGAGAAGCATTGAGGCAAAGTATATCTCATGATTATGTTCTTTGCTCATGTATGATATCGAATAGATCGCTGTTAGTGTTGATATTCCTGCTATCAATACAGATATTGCAAAGCTCAGATGATCTTGTAGGAATATTGCTTCGATCTTAAAGAGACCTATCCATACACCATAGTTTTCTATAACCTGACCTTGACTCAGAACTGTATTCCAAGAACCTAGTAGAAGTAATGTGGAGATAGCTAATGCTATCGTTGCCAGTATTCCATTACCGACTCTACCGATTTTCTTTCCAGCTATGAAGCATATTGGCGCAATTATAGCAGGGATTATTATTGCCAGAATCAAATCCATACCTGTAAATCCACTCATCCAAATCACCATCCGATTAGTATTAACGCTAGTATTAGGAACCCGGCGAGTCCGACTAAGACCGCGGACATATTTGCATTAAGGTTACCAGTGTGAGAAGGTCTGAAACTTTGACTCATCCATTGAGCTGTTCCAGATATCGCATAGTTAAAGCGATCTATTATTGCATCTTCAATCCAGTTGAAAAGCCAATTACACAATCGTAGAAATCCGTTTACAAATATCGCATAGTACAGTTTATCAAAATAGTAGCCTTCAGACAACAATGCGTGTATAGGTTTCAATGGTCCTGTTCGTAATTTCTCTGCTGAAATGACTTTTTTGAAATAGATTAGATATGAAATGATGAAACCAAGTATGAGTGCTGTAAGAGATATCATCACAGGTATCGGTTTAATACCCGACATATGACTTAGTCCTAAATATTCCAGGAAAGGTTCTTCAAAGAATCCTGATATTACAGCTGCAACTGCTAGAATAATCAGAGGTATTGTCATAAGATAAGGTGACTCGTGTAAATGATGAGTATCCTTGATTCTTGAGTTGTCTCCCAGAAATACTAGGTAGAGCCATCTAAAACCATAAGCTGCAGTACATAGACTTGCTGCAAAGATCATTATCAATGGCAAATATAGTTGAGCATCGAATATTGCTGCAACTATTAGATCTTTGCTCCAAAATCCATTAAACGGTGGAACACCTGTTAGAGCAAGTATGCCAACTAAACTTGTTACAAATGTGATGGGCATATATTTTCTTAGGCCCCCCATCTCTCGCATGTCAGTAGTACCAACTGCATGCATTACTGATCCAGCAGCAAGAAAGAGCAATCCCTTAAATAATGCATGACTCATGACGTGAAATTGGCTTGCAAACCAACCGAATTGGGTTCCAATTCCAAGTGCGGTTATCATGAATCCAAGTTGGCTGATTGTAGAATATGCTAAGACACGTTTGATATCAACAGATACCAAAGCCATTGTTGCTCCCATTAGAGCAGTTATCGCACCAATGTATAGGACTGTTGTAAGCCATTCCGGTACTCCACCAAACAGTATGAAAGTTCTAGCGGTAAGATATACTCCAGCTTTAACCATGGTCGCGGCATGTATGAGAGCACTGACTGTCGATGGGCCTTCCATTGCATCTGGAAGCCATATATGGAGAGGAAATTGAGCCGATTTTCCTATCGCTCCACCGAAGATGAGTAATGAGGTGGCCATCAGTACTGCGAAAATAATCTTGCCCGACTCTATTGCTGCAGCTGATTCAAGGAAACTGAATGAGCCTACATGCAGGTACAGAATAAGTATTCCTGCCAACAACATTATGTCTCCTACTTTGGTTACTAAGAATGCTTTTATTCCAGCTCTGGACGCGCTCTTTTTCTTGTACCAGAATCCTATCAGTGCATAAGAACATAAACCAACTATTTCCCAGAAGATGAACAATTGGAGAAAGTTATTTGCCATTACCAGTCCGTTCATTCCACCGATGAAGAAGAGTATGAAAAAGTAATATCGTGTTAGACCTTCTTCATGAGACATATAACCTATAGAATATAGGACAATGAGTGCCCCAACGCATGAAGCCACATTAACCATGAAGACGCTTAGTGGATCTACAGTCACTCCAGCTTCAAGACCTAGCTGAGGGATCCAAGTAACAGTCAAGTCTTTGGCCTGACCATGGAGGCTCAATACTTGAGGAATCATTGACACGGCATAAGCTGCACCAATAAATGATACAATTACAGCAAACCAGTTTCTGAGTCCGGAGCTGATCTTGCCAACTATTGGAATTAACAGTGCACTAACTAATGGTATTACCCAAACTAGCCATGGAGCATATTCATCAAATGGAATCAACTATTCTACCACCTTAACCTCTTTAGTTCTCTAACATCAAGTGTCTTGTAATGACGGTATGCATGAACAGCAATTGTTAAGGCAACAGCTACCACACATGCGCCTACTACAATCGACATTATAACAAACGTATGACCCAGAGGGTCAGCTCCTCCAGGATTTCCATAAGCAGATAAAGCGATGAAATTTAGATTTGCAGCACTTGTAAGAATTTCAATACCAATTATCAGTTTTATCATATTACGTTTTACTGCTAGGCAGTACATCCCCAACATGTAGAGAATCAATGCAGTCACGATATAGTAGCCTAAAGGTATCAAATTCATTCCTTCTCCTTACCAGACCTCAACATAGCGATACA
>JAGLGJ010000082.1 GCA_023144075.1 Candidatus Bathyarchaeota archaeon
CCTTTGGAAGGTGTATGTTGGTGTATTCGCCATAAAAAATCATGAGACAGTTCTTCAACTGAAGGTTGTTTAAAGCTAGTAACTTGTACTCCTTGTGGATTTACACCTCTAAATACATGGCGAATTGTTCCATCTTTTCCTCCAGTATCCGTAGCTTGGAGAACAATAAGGAGTGATCTTTTTCCTTCAGCATAGAACATTTCTTGAAGTACACGTAATCTCTTTAAATTCTCTATTGTCTCTTCTCGAACTTGATTCTTGTCTTTATTTGGACCTGCATATCTTGTATCATAGTCTTTCAGATTAACATTTTTTCCGAATGGAGGAATAATTATTTGTTTCTTCATAAAATAAACTACACACCTAGTTGAATAAATCTTTACAATTTTTTTTACATGCGGTATAATTTTTTTAAAGTTTTCATAAATTACCAATTCTATAATTAATCCAAGCTTGTCCTTATCAAATTTTAACTGGATTGAATCCAAATAACGACTAAATCCCTATTGAAGGATTTTTCGAAAAGATCTTTTTTCTTATTCAATGATTGCTCTTCTAAAACAGGATTTTGATTCACTCTACATTTAACTGTGACAGCTGCATGATTTATACTAACTTTTAGATTCTTTACTATTGATCCATGTGAGAAATCTAATGCGTCTGCCACCCTTAATATTGAAGATAATAAAACTACTTTTTGTTTTTCAGAAGGACTTAATGATGCATAGTTGTAATGTTTCTGTTTTGGAGGTTTCTTTCGATGGTATCTGGCAATACTGCCAATAACATATCTCTCAGTTGTATTGAAGGGTAAAGCAGAGTCGTTGAGAATAAGCTTTAGAGATGTCTTGTTATGTCCTGTACCACCTCGAGACCAACCGATATCATGTAATATGGCTGCACTCTGCAACCAATAACGTTCTAACGTGCCGAGTTTGTGTAATGGTTTTAAAGTATCGAATAATTTCAATGCAAGTTTCTTTACTTGTTCGGAGTGAGTGCTTTCATCCTCATATTTCTGAGCAACCTTTTTGATTATTTTGAGCGTCTTTTCATTTCTCCAAGTCATTTTGTGTCTTTTCACCCTTTCCTTTCTTCTGATCTTCTTTAATGATAAGCCACAAAGTATAATTTGAGCAAAATTTTCTGGAAGCCCTTCTTTTCGTATTGCGTGAGCACCAGCTTCAATATCGTAAGAAACCCTAACCATCTCAACAGAAAATGGATTAAACCCTATGATTGCATATGCAGCTTTTGGATTATTATCATCTGCTCTTCCAACACTTCCTGGATTAATGATCGACACTCCATCTATAGTTCTTGAAAATTGTCTGTGAGAGTGGCCAACTATTATTATGTCTGCATCTCTTCCTGAGATGAGCTCTCGTAATCTTTCTCTCGAGGTATTTAGATAGATATGTTCCTCTATCGACTCTGGACTTCCATGAACCATAAACAATTTATTTTCTTTGATGTTTAGAGTAATATTTTTCGGGAGTGAGTTCAGATATGCCTTGTTAAATCTGGTTAGTTTCTTTCGAGCATACTTGAATGAAATATTCTTTTCTCCTGAATTTGGGCCTCTTCCCTCCAAGACCTTTAGATCATAATTACCGATGATACTCAGAACGTTATTGGCACGAAGCATCTCTATTACTTCATTTGGAAAAGCACCGTATCCTAGAAAATCGCCAGCATTTAGAAGAACTTCTATACCTTTACCTTTAGCATCCGCTAATACAGCTTGAAGTGCATGTAGATTCGCATGCACGTCTGATAAGACAGCAATTTTCGGATTTTCTTGTTCAAGTAGTGATTTTATACCCTTTTCTGCACCCATGAATTTCGCACTTGTGATTTGTCTTAGGCGTTCAAATGTTTGCTTCTTTTTAGCATCTTCCCAGAATGAAATAAATTCCTTGTATCTTGATCTTCTAATTTCTTGTACGTCTTGCAAGAATCTTAGAAGTCCATTTTCAATTGTTGGTATCTTCTCATTTGTCTCTATTCTAGATGCAAGTTCCAATTTGATATCTGTAATAAATTTGGGAATAAAATCTATCCAAACATCATAGTCATGCATTTCTCCCAAAAGATCTTGGAAATGTTTCATAGTTGAGATATATTCTTTTAATTTGTCATCATACTTTTGTGAAAATATTTCTATTGTGTAGCGAAGCCACTTTGCACGAATCCTCATCTCATGATGATTTTCAATATCATTTTCGTGGTGAATACAGTCTTCCATTACAAGAAAGTCACCCAGTTTCTGCGATATGTACTGATGAGCTTTAACGTAGGTTAATGGAGTGTCAATTGATGTAGCAGGATCCGCCTTTTGTCTAATCTGTTGACAATGATTTCTGATATTTTCAATTGCATGTGAGTATCTGAATTGATCTAATTTATTGTTTATTTCCGGTTGCATGTTTGTTCTGAGTTCTATATGTTTGGATAAGAGGATCCTTACGCCAATCTTGATTTTTTCATCGCTTAGTCCGTCAATATATTTTTTCACAAAAGTTATTTGTACATCTGTGTCTCGGGCAGATCCAAGAGTTCTTGTAACTCCTTTAATCTCCTTTAACCATTTTTTATAACTTTTCTTAGGAAAACAATTTACAAAAAGAGGTAACGCTGCACGTATTCTACGTGATGCCACTCTCATTTTATGAATGTACTCTACGTCATTACTGGTCCTAATACTTTCTATCTGGCTTTCAAGTGTTTTCAGAAGATTGGTTAGAGTCTCGGCTCCGAACAAACAATAACCGAAATCCTCTTTGGGTGTGGGATCAAGAGGAGTTGGTGAACTCATGCCAGATCCCTTTGTTCTCGATCAGCCAGTTTTGAGAATTCAGTGCAGGTTCACCACTATTTCGCCTGACTCGTTCATATTTACCAGTTGATAAGAGTCGTCTTGATTTCACATTGTCATGTAGATGGATGTTCAACATATTCTCCAACATTGATCGCCTGAGTCTACTATCTGGAACCGAGAAAAGCACTTCCACTCTTCGAGTCAGATTTCTAGGCATCATGTCTGCACTTCCGAGCAGAATTTCCTCATTTCCACCGTTTGCAAAATAGTATAGTCTTGCATGTTCAAGAAATCTACCGACTATTGATATAACAGAAATATTTTCGCTTACATTCTTTATTCCCGGCCTTAAGCAGCATAAACCTCTAACATTGAGGTTGATCTTTACTCCAGCTATTGAAGCACGATACAGTGTTTGAATAATATCCTTGTCAATTAAACCGTTCAGTTTAAAGGCTAGATAACCGTCACCGGTTTTTTTATGAATGGCTATTTCTCTCGTAATGCGTTTTAATATTTCACTTTTCAATAATTTTGGAGCTACAATTAAATATTTATAATCTTCTTCATAGACGCCCCCACTTAATAGGTCGAAAAGGTTTGAAACTTCTATTCCTATTTTTGCATTTGAAGTAAGGTATGATATGTCGCCATAAATCCTTGTAGTAAAAGCGTTATAGTTACCTGATCCAATATTCGAAAAACGAGTTATTTTTTTATCCTTTTTTCTTTCTATGAGAAGAATTTTGGTATGTATTTTCAATTTTGGGAAATTATATATTACATTTACTCCAGCTGCTATTAATTTATGAGTCATATTGATGTTGTGCTCTTCATCGAATTTTGCTTTGAGTTCTATAAATGCTGTTACCTTTTTCCCATTTCTTGCTGCATCAATTAAGATGTCCATTATTGGCGATTTCTTGTCTATTCTATAGAAGGTAATATAGATCGAAGTAACATGCGGATCTTTTGCTGCTTGTCGCATTAAGGTTAGAATTATTTCAAAACTGTCATACGGATAATAGAAAACATAATCTTTTTTCTGGATTGTTTTGAATAGATCCTTATCAGGCGATAATTCTTTAGGAATGTGTCTATGGAAAGCAGTATCTTTTAGGTCTGGTCGACTAATTTTTAATAATTGCCAAAAATCTACTAACCCTAAAGGACCATTGAGTTCATACATGATATAGCTCTGTAGACCGAACATGTTTGCCAGAATCTCTCTCAGATTATCTGGCATCGAATCGTCAACTTCAAGTCTAATGGGAAAACCAATCTTTCTGGCTTGTAGACTTTTCTGCATAATTTTCAAGAAATCAGAGGTTTCATCTACTAGAACTTCTATCTCCGCATCTCTTGTTAATCTAAAAGGATATGCCGACAATATTTCCATTTCTGGAAGTAAAATTTCTAGGTTATTTATCACAACATCTTCAAGAAACACATACTCAATTTTCCGTTTTTTCTCATCTGTCTTTGAAATATCAGATTCACTCGGAAGCACCACAAATCTTGGGAGTCGATCGTTTGGTACCTCCACTAGAAAATATCGCTCCTGTAAAGTCTGATCCTTAACTACTACGAACAAGTTGATACGTAAGTTAGGAATAAACATGTGAGCAAAATCTTCACTAGGATTCTCAATAATCGGAAAAATTTTTTTCTCAAAAAAATCTCTTAAATTTAATCTGTCCTTCTTATTTAGATCCTTTAATCGTTTTATGTGAATATTTTCACTCATAAGGGCTGGTTTTATTTCATCACTCCAACATGAATAATGCTTCTTCAGAAGTGGAATTATTTCTCTTCTGGTTGCTTTAAGTTCATCAAAAGCACTCATTCCATCCGGTCTTCTCTCGACAGCACCCTTCTTGATTTTTTTTTGCATACGCGATACTCTTGTCATGAAAAATTCGTCAAGGTTGCTTCCACATATAGCAAGGAACTTTACTCTTTCCAATAACGGATGTGAAAGATCTCTGGCTTCCTCAAGAATTCGATAGTTGAATCTGATCCAGCTAACTTCTCTATTGATAAATAATTTGGGATTGTTCAGAGAAATCTGTTCTGTTTGTAATGATTTATCTTGGTGGTCTAATTCGACTAAATCTAAGTGGATCGCCAAAATATCTACAACCCTAGCCCACGCTATTCGATATTGATAGAATAGAATATCCTTATTTTATCGCCTAATAAATCCAATTAAAAGAATTTTTATTGTTAAACGGTATAGCACGGTATTGTCAACTTTTTTCTAGGTTATTTTCTTCTTGGAATAATAATTTATTAAATCTAAAGTCGACCAAGGTTTGCATTCTTCAACATTAAATCCAAGTAACTTCGCGTATTTATGTAGATTATCAATACTATTGGCTTCTATCTCTAGAAATTCAGGAATGTAATAATATTCATCCAAATACTTGTCGAATTCGAATTTCACATCATTAAGTACGTAACTTGTTCGAAGTTTACTCATTTTTGCATGTATGGAAAGCCCAAGAGATTCTAAAATGTTTTTCATCTGTCCTAGATCTGATACAGTTACTTCATATTCTTTGGCTACTTTCGCTATTTTGTTATCTA
>JAGLGJ010000083.1 GCA_023144075.1 Candidatus Bathyarchaeota archaeon
CTGGTACTACGACTACTGGTACTACCACAACTGAAACAACGACTGAGACTACTGAGACTACGAAGATTACTGAAACTACAGAGACTATCGAAGAATTTGACGATCCGCTAGCACCGGTTGGCGGATATGTGATGCCAGTAAATAAGCTATCAGTTATATCGCCGTATCTTGTTATCTTAGGAATGATTGCTTTTCTATTGACTATCTTAAAGATGAGTGTTCATCGTAAATACTAGAGTCAGATCTAAATAGATTCTGTAACATCAGAGCTAACTATGGAATACCTTATTCCAAATATCCAGTTAAGTTTTCGATTTTATCGATCATTCCTAGTGAGTATGCAAGAATATCTTGCACATCAAATACTCCTTTAATATCGTATGGCGCCGTTGAGTAAAGATTATGGAAACATGTAGGACACGATGTAATTACACCATCAACTTTTGAAACTATTACATCATCAAAGAAACTTTTGCATAGATCATTTCTTAGATCAGAATATGGAACTCTAATTGTTCCTCCGCAACATTTTGAAAATTCTTTAGTTCGGTCCAATTCAACAAGTTCAACACCTTTAATCATCTTGAGGATATTTCTTGGAGCATCGTAGACCTCAGCATATCTTCCAAGGTGGCATGGATCTTTATATGCTAATTTCATATTGACAGGTCGAGAAGGTTTGAGTAGGCCTTTGTTTAGAGCTTCTTCCAATAATTGAGTTGAGTGTTTAACTTCAATTTTTGATGTTACCTTAAGTTGTTGAAGGTCATGTTTGAACGTGTTATAGCACATTGGGCATAGTGTGATTATTTTTTTGACATTATGATCTTTTAGAATCTTAGCTGTTTTTAAGAGAACTTTTTCCGCCTCTTTTTTAAGACCGAGTTCTGCAAGATAATTACCGCAGCAAACTTCATCCTTCAAAACGGTGAATTTGATATTCATTTTTTCTAGGAGCTTAAACATTGTAGTTAATTGTTTAGGATAGACGTATTGTGCAACACATCCCATGTATAGAATTGTGTCTGCTTTTTGCGGCAGTTTCATGATGGCTTCTTCAATTTCTTTGGATCTAGTTTTGGCAAGAATGTTATTTGTTTTCTTAATATTCTCAAGCATCTGCATGTGTTCTGGGAGAGGACCCTTCTTTTCATCTACTAGTTGGCATCTTACTTCTCTAATTATGTCTGTAACTTTTACCAATCCCGGACAGATCTCTTCACAAGACTTGCACAGAGCACATGTATAGACGCGGTCAATCAATTTCTCATCAAGAGTGATTTTCCCCTCTCTTAAGAGCTGTACCGCCATCATTCTTCCTCTGGCGTTCCATGTCTCATTCTTTTTAGACTGGTAGATTGGGCATTGACTTCTGCAGTAGCTACATCTGAAACATTTGTTGAGTTGATATGTCAACTCTTTATCCAGTTTCGGTTTAAAGCTCAATTCTATGTGTCCTCTGGGAAGATCTTGTTTGGATTCAAGATGTTGTTAGGATCAAAAACTTGTTTCAACTTCTTCATGAGTTCTGTTTCTTTTGAGTCATGTTCTAATGGGAAAAATTTTCTCTTTAATACGCCAATACCGTGTTCGCCTGAAATGGATCCTCCAAGATCTATTGCAGTCTGAAAAATGTCATCAGTAGCAGACATCGCCTTATCATATTCTTCCTGGTTACCCTCGTTATACAAGACATGTGGATGAAGGTTCCCATCCCCCACGTGTCCAAAAGTTGGCACTATAGTATCATGCTTATTAGAAATTTCATGAATTCGACGTAACATCTCTGGTACTTTACTTATCGGTACCGTGATGTCTTCTATGAGAATGGAAGTTTTTCCAAGAATAGCAAGGGCCTGAAACGCTTTCTTCCTGGCACTCCATAATTTCTCACTCTCTTCCTCTGTCTGAGAGACTTTAACTTCTATGACCCCTTCATTTCTGCAAATTTTTTCTGCCATGGTCATTCGCATGTCAACATCATTTCGTACTCCATCAAATTCAATGATTAACATTGCACCTGATGGAGGGAATTTTATTTTGAGATATTCTGAGATGGTATCCATTGTAGTTTTGTCGAGAAGTTCTATTGCGGAGGGATTCAGACCTTGAATCATTATCTTAAAGGATGCTATGCCAGCATCTTCTGGAGTTTTGAAATATGCTGTTGTAATCATTCTGGTCTCTGGTATTGCTGCCATCTTAGCTCGAACCTTCGTTATTATTGCTAAGGTACCTTCTGACCCAGTCAATAGACCTGTTAAATTATAACCAGAAACACTCTTGCTTGTTTTTGATCCAGTGTTAATTATCTCTCCTGTTGGAAGCACAACTTCTAATGATAATACCCAATCATCAAAAGTGCCATATTTGACGGCATGTATGCCTCCAGCATTATTTGCGACACACCCACCAATAGTGCATGTGACCTCACTGGCGGGATCAGGTGGGAGGAATAAGTTATGTGATTTGAGAGCATCATTTATCTCTCTGATACTGACACCAGCTTCAGCCAAGAATTGCAGATTATCTACATCTATTTCAAGGATCTTGTTCATTCTCTCGAGTGATAGAACAATACCTGGTTTTGTGGGAACCGGGCCTCCACTGAGACTACTTCCAGCTCCTCTTGGATAAATAGGGACTTTTGTATCGTTAGCAAAGATCATTATTTTGCTAATCTGTTCAGCATTAGTTGGCCAGACTACAACTTCTGCCATACCTCTAACTATTGTAGGATCACGTGAGTAGACCTCCAATTCGAGAGTGTCTGTAGAGATGTTTTCTGAACCGACGATAGTAGTGAGTCTATCAATGTATTCTTTTTTCATTCTTAGGCATCCAGTGGACGCAAATTATAAAATTGTAAATTTGAATTGTATAATTTAACATCATTTATTTTGAAGATTTTCTTTTTCTTTTTTAGCCCATGTAGTCAACTGCTCAGTGGTATGAAGTAGATTCTTAAGGTCCTCCTCAAGGTTTGTAGGTTGAATCACAACTGCCCATCCTTCGCCATAAGGATCTTTCACTATACTTGCAGGATTCTTTGTTAGAGAATCGTTAGACTCCACAATTGTCCCAGATATTGGAGATTTGAGTGGTCCAACCCATTTAGAGCTCTCCATAGTGCCAAAGCCTTTACCTTGAACAACTGTGGCGTTTTTTGGCTTCAATCTTATGAATATGATGTCTGAGGCCAGTTTAACGGCGATATCAGACAATCCAACACGGACTCTACCGTCAGACTCAATCTTTGCCCAACTTCTTCCATCCTCAAAATAATACAATTCCTCTGGAAGGTTAAAATCTTCTATCTTCACCATTCGAAAAATCACTTCCCTAAAAGACTAATACTCTTCTAGAGTTTTGCAATCTTAACTAAACGCTTTCTATTATAGATTCTGGTAATATTTTATCCAAAAATCATGCACGAAGTAAAGTGAATTAAAAAAAATATTCAGATTTTAATCGATTCGTTGGATTCGAGCTAGAAAGAATCCTGCAGATTGATCCTTATGAGGATAAAATCGTCTAGTCTCAATAAGTTCTCTAAATCCCGGTGTACCCAAGGATGTCTTAATTGGGGCAAGTTTGAAATTTGGAGTAGTTTTCAAGAATTTTTCAACTACTAATTCATTTTCCTCTTCGAGGATGCTACAAGTTGCATACACGATAATTCCTTTTTCTTTCAAATGTTTAGAAGCAACTTTTAACATTTCAAATTGTAATCTTGCAAGATTATCAATATGGTTAGGACGAATATGCCATTTCATCGATGGTGACCTAGCATAGATTCCCGTACCACTACATGGCGGATCAAGTAGAATCCTATCTGCATCAGTAATTAAAGGCAAAGCTTCATGAGCATCAGCAATTACTGGATCCGCTATGGTTCCCCCAACTCGTTGCAACTCTTTCTTCCACAATTTCATCCTACTATCTGACCTATCTATTGAGATGATTTTGCCCGTATCTTGCATAAGTTGAATTAATGAAGTGGTTTTAATCCCAGGGGCTGCACAGATGTCAAAGATCAATTGGCCAGGCTTTGCTTCAACTTCCAGACATGCCACTTGGCTTGTTATATCTTGGATTTGGAATAGTCCATCTCGATAGCTCTTGAGTGTCACCAGAGGTCTTCTCTTCTTAACGACTCTCCATAGATTTTCGACATTAGGAATCTTTTCAAGGATTACTCCTTTTTCCTCTAATTCTCTGATCCCATCCTCAGTTTCACATTTCAGAGAATTAATTTTAACACAAGTCGAAGGAAGCTCATTGTATGCCTTAAGAAGCTGAATAGCTTCATCTTCTCCAAAAAGTTTGAAACAATATTCAACAAACCATTCTTGATGAAACGTTTCTAAACTGATTCTAAGATTTTTCGACTCCTTGCTAATCATCTTTTTAAGATCGAAACCTAACACTTTCCCAAAAGCTTCCTCGATTGGATACAGTTCATTTCGACCAAGAATTCGTCGACCAGTCTTAATGAATTCAAGAGCTTCGTTAAAATCAGCATTTCTAAAATGAACCCAATAGATGTAAATTCGAAGAAAATTTTTTACGCCAAGCTTACTTTCACCAAGGTTTTTTGGAGAGACAGCCCAGTTAGCGATATAGTCTATCACATTGAGTCTTCTTATAGTCTCAGTCATTAAACTGAATCCAAATCTCAAAGCTTTTTCATTGCGGAGCTTCAGCTGCCTAAAGGATCGATTGAACGCCTGTCTTTCACTTAGACCTTCAAGCTCCATCCAACTTAACGCTTCTACTGCGATCGTGATTGAATCATTCAGCAATTTTACCTAGTAATACCTAGATGCAAGCTTTCATACAAATCAGTTCCGTGTGCTACACATTTTGTTTGCTGTAGACAGATGCATTATGGCATTCATAATATCAAACCGATTGGTTGTGCTCCATTTTAGAGTCATAGTCTTGACTTGAAATCTGTAAAATTCTATAGGATTTTGACGGATAGTTCTCAAATTAAAACGGGTAATTTTCGTGTTGTTTAGAATTACAATGATCTTAATGGTTTAGCTAGCTTAATACAAAGACCTTTTTTTCCATAGAGAACTTATCGTTGCTTAACAACTATAACGAAAATAACTTCAAACAAACATGATACATAGATGTTATTTTGAAAATAGATATTTTTTCACTTCAGATAAAGAATCATAGTTCTATAAGAGATATGTATTATTTTGAAATTCATTATAGTTGATGACCATTGATCCTAGATGTCGGTTCAGGTTCTCATCCTATGGGCGATATTAATGTAGATTTAGATCTGAATAAGAAAACTGAGTTCTTCGTGAGAGCAGATGCACAATATCTCCCCTTTAACGACGACATTTTCGATTTTGTC
>JAGLGJ010000084.1 GCA_023144075.1 Candidatus Bathyarchaeota archaeon
TGATTTTTGATGAAATAATAACGGGATTCAGACTCGCTATAGGTGGTGCCCAAGAATACTATCAAGTTACACCAGATCTTGTGACTCTTGGAAAGGTTCTGGGTGGAGGTTTTCCAATATCAGCTATTGCTGGAAAAAGAAAGATAATGGAATACTTCTCACCAATAGGTAAAGTCTATCAAGCAGGTACATTCAGTGGAAACGCGATTTCTGTTGTTGCAGCTATTGAAACAATAAATGAGCTCAAACAGAACAATTCTAATTTATACGATAGTCTTGAGCAATTTGTTAAGGAAGTAACCAATAGCCTAAGGGATTTCATTAGTAAGAATGACATGAATGTGCAGATCAATAATATTGCATCAATGTTTACAGTCTTCTTCACAGATATCTCTGTAACGAATTCTGATGGAGCACGATCCTGTGACAATGCAAAATTCATGAAGTTTCATTCAGAATTAATGAAAAGAGGAGTATTCTTCCCGCCATCTCAATTTGAGTCATGTTTTGTTACAACTTCTCATAATGAAGAGGATCTCAGTAAAACAGTAGACGCTGCAGTTGCTGCATTGAAGGTAGTTTGAGGTTAAACCAGCTGAGATTGATCGTGGGTACCAGAGGGAGTAAACTATCCCTCATTCAAACTTCTTATGTCGTTGAAGATCTCAAAAGACATAATCCAAAGATTGAGATTCAAACTAAGATCATTCAGACTACCGGTGATAAATTAGAATCTGAGCCTTTAGAGAAAATTTCTGGAAAAGGCGTTTTTGAGAAGGAAATAGATGAAGCCGTAATCAATGGTGAAGTTGACTTTGCAATACACAGTATGAAAGATGTCCCTGCAGAACAATCGAGTGAATTAACGATAGCTGCAGTTCCACCACGTGCACCTGCAAATGATGTTTTTATTTCAAAGGAATATTCGAGACTTGTCAGTCTACCTAAAGAGGCATCAGTAGGTACTAGCAGTCCAAGGAGGACGGCTGAACTGCTTAGATTTAGACCAGATCTGAAAGTTCTGCCTATACGTGGCAATGTCGACACTAGAATAAGAAAAATGGATGAAGGTATGTACGACTCAATTATTCTTGCGGAGGCAGGTGTAATGAGGATGGGCATGCAGGATCGAATAGTTGAACGTTTATCAATTGAAGAATTTACTCCAGCTCCGGGTCAAGGATTCTTAGCTATCATATCGAGGCATAATCGAGAAAATGTCCTAAATATTCTAAGAACTGTGAGTGATGAGAATTCATTTGCAGAGGCAAAAGCTGAACGAGCATTTATGAATGAAGTTGGAGGTGGATGTAAAATTCCTCTAGGAGCATTTGCACACGTTGAAGGTAAGACAATCAGAATTTTAGGTTCAATTATTTCTCCCGAGGGTAAAAAACGAGTAAATGTCAGAGATGAGGGTTCAGTAGAGGATCCAGACTCGACAGGTAGAAATGCTGGCAATAAGATATTGAAGATGGGTGCAAAAGAAATAGTCGATTCTTGGGACAGACCTTGATGGTTCTATTACAATAGAATAATTTGACATGGATGACTATTAAGTTGAAGAAAAAATCAAAAAAATCAGTTAATGCTAAAATCGGGAAAGTATATTTAGTCGGGTCTGGACCAGGCGATTTAGGTCTTCTAACATTAAAAGGATTAGAACTGCTCAAGAAATCTGATGTTATAATTTATGATAGATTAGTCTCAAAGGCGATATTACGGCAGATTCCATCTAAGACAAAGAAACTATATGTTGGAAAATCAACGGGAAAACATAGTGTTCCCCAAGATAGAATAAATGAACTCATCAATAAGGAAGTCACACAAGGTAAAAGAGTAGTCAGATTGAAAGGTGGAGATCCGTTTATCTTTGGTCGTGGTGGAGAAGAGGCTCAATCTCTATTTAGTGCATCAATTCCATTTGAGATCGTACCTGGAATATCTTCTGCGTCTGCAGTCCCTGCATATGCAGGGATACCTCTAACTCACAGGGATTATGCTTCATCTGTTGCAATAGTTACTGGACATGAAAGTTGGGCTAAGAAAGGAAATCAAGTTAACTGGGAAGGACTTGCAAAAGCGGTTGATACTATAGTCATTTTGATGGGTGTCTCCTCTCTAGAATCAATTATCAAAGGGATAACCAAAGGTGGCAGGCGTAAAGATGCTCCAGTTGCGATAATCGAGGATGGTACAACTAGAAAACAACGGGTAACGATTGGAAAACTATCAGATATTGTCGAGAGAGCTCGAAAGAGTAAAGTGAAGCCTCCAGCGGTTATTGTCATTGGTGATGTGGTAAAACTTAGAAAAGAATTGGCTTGGTTACGAGGTTTAAAGCGTGAGTCTTAAAGGTAAAGTAGTTGCGATCGTCAGGCCTCAAGATCAAGTTAAGGAGCTATCTGATGCAATTGAATCCTTAGGTGGTATACCGTATGTGGCACCTCTTATAGAGGTCAAACCTGCCAAGGATCAAGAATCTCTCATCAAACTGATTAAAGATACTGCTTCAGGTAGATTAGATATAATCGCTTTCATGAGTCAAAACGGCGTAAAACAAACCTTCGAAACTGCAAAGAATGAAGGTCTCGAAAAATCTTTCAAAGGTCATATTAAAAAAATTAGTTTGATATCCATTGGACCAAAGACGAAACATGAACTTGAAAAAATTGGATTTAGCAATGTGAAGCTACCAGAAGAATACAGCTCCTATGGTTTAATCAAACTTCTTGAGAAAACAGATCTTAAAGGTAAAAGAATTGGGTTGCCAAGAGCCAAAGGTGTTGATGATACATTACGGGTCTCATTTGAGAAATTAGGCGCCAAAGTAATGGAAGCGGAAGCCTATGAAGTTAAAGAAACTTCAAACATTTCTTTGGTAAAGAACCTAATCAGGGATCTAATTAGTGAAAAGATAGATGTCATTGCATTCACTAGCCCTTCCACTGTGAGGAGCCTTATAGAAAATTCACGAAAATTTTCAGATCTTGAAAAAGTCAAAGCAAGTTTACGGAAAATTGTCATTGCTTCTATTGGAACCACTACAAGAAAAATGTTGGAAGAGCTTGGTTTTGAAGTTCAAGTTACACCTTCAGAATTCACAGTAGAGGCTTTGGCAAAAGAGATTGAATCCTATTTTGAAAAAATTAATCATTTAACAAATTTAAAAGGACTTGACAAACTAGATTTTAAAATACTCGAAGCACTCCAATTTAATTTTCCATTTGTTGAGAGACCTTGGGACTATATTGCTGAGAAAATAGGTATTGATTCTCAGAATTTATTGGCTAGAGTTAAGAAATTGATTGAGCTTGGAATCATAAGAAAGATAGGTGGTTTTCCTAATCTAAAGAAGATAGGTTTTACAGCATCGACTTTAATTGGTGTTAAGGTTCAACAAGAAAAGCTTGAAGAGATTACGAACATCATTAATGATTGCAATAGCGTATCACACAATTATTTGAGAGAACACAAATACAATCTATGGTTTACAATCACAGCAAAAGACAGTAACGAAATTGAAAATATAATCAAAACAGTAAAGAACGTAGGAATTTCTGACGAAGACATTCTCAATCTTCCTACAATAAAGAGTTTCAAGACAGATGTGAGGTTCACCCTACTATGAGAAGTCCTGAAAATATTCCTAATGATTTTGATATGGCGTTAATATCATTCCTCCAAGCTGGAATACCAATAGAAGCGGATCCGTATAGAGAGATTTCAGAAAAATTAGGATTAAGTCGACAAGAGATAATTTCAAGAATAAAAAAACTCCATGAAGACCGAATAATCAGGAGGGTGGGCGCCTCAATAGTTCCATCAAAGCTTGGCTATGAAGCCAACGGCATGGTAGTCTGTGAAGTTTCAAGCGATAAAATTTCTCAAATTGGTGAATATGTAGCCAGTTTAAAAGAAATAACACATTGTTATGAGAGAAAAACAATTCCTAATATTTGGAATTATAATGTGTTTTTCATGATTCATGGACTATCAAGAAGTTCAGTTGAAGAATATGTATCTAATTTAATGAAAAAACTTGGAATAAATAATTTTGAGATATTATTCAGTGTCAAAGAGTTGAAAAAAACTAGCGTAATGTTCTAGAGGATCCGTGGCTAACTTGATCAGGCTTACAGAATTACTTCATGGAGAAGGAACTGTAGCCAAGATTATGAAACATCGTCAAAAGGATCCTACATGCATACCCAGTAATTTGTTAGCATTCTCAGAACAGAAGAGACCACTAATATTTTGGAATTTGACTAGCAGCTGTAATCTCAAATGTTCTCAATGCTACATTAATGCTGAGAGCCAACAATCTGAACATGAATTATCTACACAAGATGCCAATAGATTAATTGATGAGGCAGTAGCCTGTCGAACACCCCTACTAATGTTTAGTGGTGGGGAGCCTCTTGTTAGACCAGATTTTTGGGAGTTATTATCATATGCCCGAGCTAGAGGTGTAAGGGTAGCAATCAGTAGTAACGGGGTTCTGATAACAAAAGCTGTTGCGAAGAGACTGAAAGAAAATAATGTTGATTATGTTGGTATATCAATAGATGGAGCTAAAGCTTCGACACATGATAAAATTAGAGGTCAGAAAGGCAGCTTTGATAGTTCAATAAATGCATTGAAGAATTGTGTTGAAACTGGAATTAAATGTGGAATCAGAATTACTGCAACAAAAAACAATTACAAAGAGGTTCCCGAACTCATAGATCTTGCAGTAAAGCTTGGTGTTCCAAGATTCTGTCTATATTGGCTGGTTCCAAGTGGCAGAGGAAAAAGTCAATACAAAAATAAACAGCTTAACAAAGACCAGATTTCTTGGGTACTCGATAAGCTGTATGAAGCAGCATCCACACTTGATCCAACAAAAATGGAGATATTGACCGTGGATGCTCCACAAGATGCAGTTTATGTTTTAAATCGGCTGAAAAAAGAGGATCCACAAAGATATGAAAAGGCTCGAGAAATCTTAGAGTTAGTTGGAGATACATGTAGTGCTGGTGATAGAGTCCTCAACATCGATCCTCAAGGTAATATCTATCCATGCCAATTCGCACAGCTTGAAGCATTGAAAGTTGGAAATATAAAACGGGAAGAACTTGAGAAAATTTGGAACGATCCCACTAATGCTTCTCTTACAAATCTAAGAAACAAAGTTGACAAATTAAAGGGACAATGCGGAAAATGTATTCATAAGAAAATTTGTTCTGGAGGATGTAGAATCAGAGCCTACCATGAATATGGAGACCTATGGGCTGAGGATCCATTCTGTATATCCTATCAAAATGAAGAATCATCAAGCAAATGATACCTGATAAAATGTAAAATTAGCAC
>JAGLGJ010000085.1 GCA_023144075.1 Candidatus Bathyarchaeota archaeon
AGAGATCGGCTGGGTAATATTGTGAATCTTAAACCTGAATATGATGATATTTCCGATCTAGCTTTGAAACTGGAAAGACCTTTTAGAGAAATTCATGAAAAAGCCACTCAACAAGCTCGAAAAGAACTCTTGAAAAAATAGAAAGTCTCGTTAACTGGTTAAATCGAATTCAAGAACTGTTTTCCCATCATTAGAAGTTAATTGTAATTTGTTTTCTGTAATTTTGATAATGTTGATTTTCTGGATTGCTGCAAGATATTTCATTTCTTGGTCCATTATATCTGGACAAGCCATCTCAGTTGATGCTAACGGTCCAATAGAGATGCTATTTGTGTTTGTTATCTTGTATGAGCCAAAGTATCTGTTGCAGCCTCCCGAGCCCGTTACTTCGTCTGGGTCAAATTTGATAGTGATCTCACTGTTAGGAAGTAGTGTTATTGACTCACCATTGTCGATGAAGGACTGGAGTATCCACTCTTTACCGAGTAACTTGTCACTTCCAATCTTTTCTTGTTGTAGCATATCCCATTCGTTATCTAGAACAGCATAGAGTACTTCTCCTTGCTCGACGGTTATTCTTGCTGTATGTGGTGTTATTACTTGGGCTAGCATCTGTCCGGTTCTGTCTCCGTATCCGGCTTGTCTGCTGTCGAAGGTGAATATGAATTGCCAGCAGTATGGACATCTCAATGTCAAGGTTTCTTTGTGTTTTAGTGTTTCTTCCATTCCGTCGAATTTGTAGGTTGGGCTGTTCTTTAGGAATTGTTGAGCAATGTTCAGACTTTCTTGCTCACTAACACCGTTCGCTACTGTGGAGGGTTTCTCTATGGGATAAGACAGTTGGCCGTAAAGTGCAATGGCTGCTACTGTGATGATTACTGCAATAATTAGGAGTATCAAAATTGTGGATTTTTTCAACTTGATCATTATAGATTATGGCTTCTTTCCATGTATTAAATTCACTTTTTGAAACAGCTGTTCTAAAAGTAGAACAAAGTTCTGGACTACACACTGAAATCTAGCATATTTATTTAATAATTATTCTAATAGAAAACAGACATGATTATGCATTGGATGTTTAATGAACATTGATAATAGACCTGCTGATCCCATTTTTCGTTATAGGGTTAGCTGAGCTAGGTGATAAAACACAATTAGCGATTATACTTCTATCCTCAAGAACCAGAGATCATCTGAAACTATTGATTGGAATAGTTCTAGCCTTCATGATTGTTGATGGTGTAGCAATCCTAGCTGGGTCTTTAATAACATATATTATTCCAATAACTTTTTTGAGAATATTTTCTGGCGTTGTTTTCATAATATTCGGTATCGTAATATTGAAAGGTGACAATGGGAAATTGGAGGATAGCCTACATTTTAAGAGCGTATTCCTTTCAGGGTTTACACTTATCTTCATTACGGAGTGGGGAGACAAGACACAGATAGCTGCAGCGTTATTTGCATCAGAATATAATACTATAATGGTCCTAATTGGAACATTAGCATCATTAACTTTAGTTTCAATAGCAGCTATTTACCTTGGTAAATTCATTTCTAACAAAATAAATAGAAAAATAATGACTAGAATCGCCGGTATCACTTTCATAATAATGGGTATATCTTTTCTCTTATTTCATTTTATTATTAGTTAGTGTGTGCTCACCAGCTAAGACACACAAACACTAATGTCATCTCATCATCTCGAATACTATTATACCCAGAATTACACCTAGTACTAGAAAAAGTACAACTATCATTATTGCTTTCTGATAAGTAGGTGGTATCTTCTGTGGTTTACCCCACTTATCCTTATTTTTTAAACCAATAGCAAGGAATACTAGTCCCATAATTAAAAACAAAAGACCTATCGGATTTTCAAAGATTAGATAGAAGATTATGCCAAATGGAAGCCATACAATTCCCATGTTGAAATAACGACGATAATCAACCTCACTATTCCACCCTTTTCTCTTAAATACGAAAATAGCAAGTATTGCCAATATCACAACTGCAACAATAATCGATACAAGTATCCATGGCATATTCATTCTAATCACAATTTATTCGATTGTATTTTCGAATATAGTATAAATGCGTGTGGTGATCTAGCTAGATCACCAGCTATGGACATACCCATGATAAAGATCAGTTTTTAATCAGAATAAACCCAAAAGCTAAGGCAGAAGATATTAAGCAAATTCCTGCACCAGTCTCATTATTCGCTAAATTTTAGTTGATTGCAAAGATAATTCCGATCCATCCTGTAATAAAGGCACTTATGGTGGCTGACAATTTAATATCGAATTTCATGAAAAACCCTCTTCAGCATTTCGAGTTGATTTTATTTATATCATTTCTATCAGCGCACGCTCTATTCCGATGCACTTACTAACTATTAGTCAAAAGTCATTAAGGTGACTATTATGGATTCTGCGTTACAATTCTTTCTATTGATTGTCGGAGTCGGACTGTTCATCCTTCTCGTTTCAATCGCTAAATATTTCATCGAGAAAGCAAAGAGTTTGAAAGATGCATGATTAGTGCTCGCGCGCTAACTATTAGGCATACGATGTCTTGTTCACAAGTTGGAGTGTCATCATTTGAACATGGATCGTTTTGCATCCAAGTCCGACATTCTAATAATTATGCTGTCTCCATTGATTCTTAATGGAATGTAGCTAGGCCAGCAGCCTTCTCTTTCAAGATTATCTATTCCTATGCCATTAATTGGGAAAGTTTGACTACACTTATTGCAAACCATTTCGTCGCCGTCCTGTCTATAGCCAAGGTTGTATTCATAGCAATCGTAGCATGCATCGGTTCCAAGATGGATTTGTCCATCGCTTCCCTTTACCAAGAAATATTTGACATCTATCCCATTGGAATCATATGTGTACCATCTAGCAATAGTACTCACTGACGAAAGTGGTCGATTGATCTCTCTTGGCTTGACTGAACTTAGTGGTGTAGGGTTAGAGGGGGTATTCTCTTGTGGTGTAGGATTAATTGAGGTGCTCTCTTGAGGTTCAGGATTAGTTGAGGTGTCTTTGAACATCGAGTTATAGTTCAGGGTAACTCCAATTATCGCGATCAATACGAAGGTCATGATCAAGGTTTTGTTTCCCAGTATGGATTTTTTCTTCACTTTTACTTCATGTACTTTCAACATATGATTGGAATAATTTTCAGATTTTACGTAGTTATGACATTTTGGACAGACTATTCGTGGTCTTTTTTCATTCTTCATAGGATTGCCCCTTTAATCGCTAGTTTATCATAACACCGTTATAAATAAATATTTCTTGAAACGGCCCAGGCATTAAATCACTTTGTAATTGACATATTCTTAAGGTATCACTATAAAGTTCCAGTAGTAAACGTTAGCTAGCTAGCTCTCTTTTTATCCGATCATATTCTTCGTTTGTAATTTCACCTTTGGCATAACGTTCTTTCAGAATATCTAAAGATCTTTCACTGAATTTTGGGTGGCTTCCGCCAATGAAATAATAGACACCAAATATTATGAGTCCGAGGAAAACCACAAACAGTATCGTTTGTAATACTGCTGCTATCCAATTGAATCCGTAACCGTAACCCATCATTCCTTGTCCCATATGCCAACCGCCCATCATGCCCGGGCCCATCATCGCTCCCATGAACATGAAGGGGCCAACGAGCACAACTATCAAGATGATTGCTAGAATGACAATCCACCCAGTGTTTCTATCGTTCATCTGTATAACCTCTAATATTTAGAGAGGGTTAAACCTCTCTAATCGGTATAGTTCCAGTATCCCGGTTGAGGATATTCTTCACCATATGGGGTATTATACCCATAGTTCATGCCTGGACATCCTCCCCAGCCATACTGTCCCCCACCTTGGCCTTGGTATCCTCCGTATGGTCCGTATTGATGTGGCATGTATCCCCATTGTTGTCCCATATGCATTGGATAGAGCTGAGTGTTAAAATCCTCTTGAGTCAATTGGGTTACTGCAAATGCTGATGGCGCTATGGAGATGGCTGCTACGATTAAGATCGCAGCTAAGATAGCTGGTCCGAACAGAATTTTTTTATTCAATCTCAAATCAACCTCCTGAGTTTTTGAAATGCTTAGAGCAGCACTCTATTTATTGGATTTCCAGATTTACCCCATTTTATCGCCAATCTAATACCATAGTTTAACCCAATTTGTTCCCAATTTTCATCCCAAGATCACATCGATCTGATCTCAAACTACCTATCATAATCCAAGAGAAAAAATGTTGGAAAAGATTCATTCTCTTACGATATATAGGAAAATTAGTAACGCCACAAGTTCAAAGCTATTTGAGATAATATGAAATGTCACTGCTTCTGGTGGGCAAGCAATTCCTGAGAGAATAGTAACGGGTAATGAGAAGATTACTTGAACAAGCAGTATTGAAGAGAATAATAATAGACCTAGAGTAAATCTTGATTTCACTTGCTTATAGCTTTGAACGAAATGATACATGATTATTGCAACTAAAATCGCATTGATTATTATTAGGATACCCTCGATTAAATACAGAATCTCAGACATGAAATTTTCAACTCTCAATATTTTTAATATCATTTCTTAATTTTTTCTTCTTTTTCTAGTTTCAACCAAATTTCTTGGAAGACTTCATACTGAAGATCTAGTTGAGGTGAAAGAAAATATGTTGCTGCATATTTTTCACCCATTTTCACAATCAATTTATTTTCTAAGAGTACATCAAGATGATGTCTAATAGTCTTATAATCCATTTTTAGTCTATCTGCCAATTGGCTTGCGTTAGATGGCCGTTCTTTGAGGATCAGTATTATTTTACCTCTAGATCTCCCACCTCTAGTCCCTGCAATAATCCACCAAAGCAATCGTTTGAAGGTTTCATTACTGACGGCCATCGCTGTTAATTAAGTCCTTTAATGTAGTTTTCAAACTTTCTGGAAGCTAGCACGCGCACTATCATCCTTGACTTTAACGTATAATAGAAATAAGCATATGTGATAATTAATAATTTGCGATAGATCCGTAGAAAAGGATCCATCAATTTTGCGCGCGCGTCAAAAAAAATAAAAAAGAATTATCATTTAGTAAATGTTAGGGTTCCGCCGTTAAATTCTATCTCCAATGTATTTCCGCTGATCTTGTAAGACTTGGAAGTTTCCAAAGCACCTAAAAACGCTCTTTCTTGCTGCATTACTTTCTCTTCACATATCATCAATGTAGTTCCAATTGGAGAGGTTATTCTCAAGGAGGATCCGTCTACTTCATAGCTTGTGAAATAATTATTGCAGCT
>JAGLGJ010000086.1 GCA_023144075.1 Candidatus Bathyarchaeota archaeon
TGTAGGATTTTTATTATTTTCTAATTGTGTTGCTTAACAGCTAATAATATTTTATTGTGTAAATCCATAGCCATATACATAATACAATATATCGTTTTTAAAGCTCTAATTTCAGCGTTTTGAGTAGAAAGTCATAAATACGATAGTCAACTAGTTGCCATATCTTTTTAGTAAAATATGCAGTGAATAGAGCAAAATGGTTCAGGATCTGAAAAAAAAGAACATAGGAGGTGGATGGATGACTATAATTCGATGTAAAAAGTCTTCATCAGTTAATCCATATGTAGTAGCTGCAACAAACATGGTAAAAGAATGTCCAACTCAAAAGACAATAGAGCTAGACAACTGTCGAAACTGTGGAAGCTATGTTAAAGAACAGGAATAAAGAAAGTAAGAGCTAGCTTCACTTCCTTTCTTTTTTTAGCGAGATTGAGTGAAATCTTAATAAAATGAATAGCTAGCTATTCAAGAATTTTTTTAAGCCCATAAGAATCCCCAAGAGGGTTTCTTTTGATTGTAGACATAATGCATCAATATTCTCGCCATCAAGGCATAGAGAAGACAAATTACAAGTTAAATTGATTTGAGTAAATGATTTGTTGACGGAGTAAGAATCGTGTGTGTAGTGTTTTACTTAAAAAGATTTATAAATCATATAAAAAAATTAACAATCAATTATTAAGGAATGTGAAGCCATGCAAGACAAGCCCTTAGTCACGTATGAAGATAAGGTGAAGCCTATTAGGATTGCCAGGAAAGGCTCAACTGGTTCTTTGAGTATTAAAAAATTGATGGATCCAGAGGATACGGGAAGCATTTCAGGAATAGTTCTAATAGCTGAATCCACACCCAACCAAGAACCTATTACTCCACACGCTCACAGAGATGTCGAAGAGTCGATGTATGTAATTACGGGACATGGGAAAGCTATTCTTGGTTCAACTATTGAAAACATGAAGACATTCCCCATCAGACCCGGTGCTTGTATATATATTCCAGCAGATTATTATCACATAATTGAGGGGGAGGGCGAAGAACAGATGAAACTCGTTATTTCTTATTTCCCCACAGATAAACGGGGTAAATCCCATCGTGAAATCGCGACTGAATTAACCAATGTGCCTTTACAAGACGAATATCAGCGATAAAGACTGTCTCCTTCTACGTGTTAACAGTCTCATAATATCTGGACCATTTCTGTTGGTTGAGAGAAAGCTATTGTGCTAGAGTCAAGTATAAAAGGCCTAGTATTAAAGAGTTTTAGACAGAAACAAAAGGCTTCCCGTATTTCTTAGTTACTCTGAGCATGGTTTTCAAATTCATTAAAGGAACACCGCTGCGAGGTTAACCACACTCATTGAGAGAGTGAAAACTCCTTCGAAGCCTCCCTTTTTCAGAGCGTATTAACAGATCTCTTCTTCACACATTGGGTACACAACGGAACCCATTAAATTCATTAGAGAATACGATTTGACCTTTAACTCAACTGCTCTTTTTTATCTAACTCTTTCAACTAACCAATAACAAACTCGTCAAAGTTTTCTAAAGCGCCGGTTTCAGGACCATTTTCCACCCAAAGAACGTCCTTGAAGAAAAGTGATTTCGTCTTTTGTTGATTTGCGAGACACCTTAATCGCTTGTTAACATATTTCACATTTCTTTCATTTTATCTTCGTAATGGCCCTTCAATAAATCCTAAGGATAAGTTATTACAATTACTTATACCCAATTTGGCGGGATAAGACCCACATGAAAGCTGAAAAGAGATTAAACGATTTTTTCGCATTCAGACTGAAGAATTGAAAACCTATCTAGTCAAGGCTTTCAAAGCAGCGTTATGCTCTGTTTGTCCTGATGTTCCATACAATCTAGCCCGCAATAATTGGCAATGAGCGCTAGCTAGTTCACTGTTAAGGGATTGATCCTATTGGGTATCTCGTGAATTATCTATGAACAAAGCGCACCTAAAATCGACTTTCGTTTGTTAGATTTGTGTATTCCTGTTACGAACGCGTGGACCTTGCAAAACAGACCATTCCGCCAAGTTGTGTAAGGCGTCGGCCGGCATTTGACTCTGCATCAACGATCCTAGTTTTGACCTTTCTGTTAGTTGCTATCTGTAACAGTCTATGTATTCTATTCTTTTCGCGGCTATCTGAAAGGTACTTGTCGGTAAGCATGAGATAATCGGGTTTAGATCTACCAGAATTCCGTGGACCAAGGATATGGTTTTCTGTTTCTTCAAGCGAATACAACACAACAGTGTCTTGATTTGAGGCGTTGAGATGTTTCTCCAAAATACCAATGAGATTTTCGGTTTCTTCTGAAGTGGTTTCGTTTATTAATTGGTGGAACAGAGGGGTTTTTGTTAAAGTGGTTACTTCGGACAGTGTGCTTGCGGGTCCTGTTGCCTCAGAGAATATTGCCTTATTTGAGCCTTGAACGAGCCAAACATGATGTTTGCGAATGTGATTAATGAACGTTTTAGCATGATTGGTCCTCGTTGGGGATGCAAGGATGATGCTTCTGACGCCTTCGTTAAGAGTCGGTCTCAATGCATTAACAATTAATTCGTGAAAGTTATACAAGGCTTTTGTGTCATTCCTGACTCCGTCAAGCCTGAGGGTCGTTGCAGGCTTGATAACTTTGCTGAAAATCTTCCATAAGACAACTCGGTCATCTTCTAATCCTACTAGAATTGCTACAGGATAGCCACGTCTATACCTTCTTTTTTGCTTCAACGACAATCACCTTGAATAAACTAACGCTAAATGCAAAAGCGTCTTTCTAACAATGAACAAAATCTATGTGTATATTATATGTAGTGCTTAAGATACTTTGTATTAGAATAAGGGACATTACAAAACCTAAATCATTATTGATTAACAGAACAAATAACTCGAATTTAACAAATATGTTACTACTTGCATAGGAACTTTTAGGATACATTTCCATGATCCAGAAGATGTAGACTCTTTGTTTTCCAAGAAAGCAAAACGCGTATGTCGGAAGTTAAATATTAATCCCATACCAATCCAGAAGCGAAAAATTGATAGGAATAGACTTTAAATAATTATACGAAAATATTCTTATTTAATAATAACATTGTTGGTTCTATAAAGAAAAATACGGAGGTAGTGATTGTGTTTTGTTCAAACTGTGGAGAAACGATTCTTGAAGACGTGAATTTCTGTCAGAAATGTGGTGTGCAGACTATGAAAGGTGCTGAGGAGAATGTGCCTATTCCACGACAACGGAATTGGGAAAAAGAATTAGAATCAGCCGTCGAAACGATTAGTAAAGAAATGGAAAAAGCTTTCTCAATAGCTAGTAGTGAATTGAAAAAGGCACTCCAACGAACCAAGGAGAAACTGAGTAAAACCGAAAAAAAGGGATTAATCTGTACTAAATGTGGTGAAACAAATCAAAACGACACGAATTATTGTTACAAATGCGGAACTAAACTCAATGAATAGAACGAACTAAATATTAATCCCAAACCCAAGAATCAAAGAACAATAAGCTAGAAAAAAATCAGTCATCTCTTAGATATCGCACAAGTTCTTTGAAAACATCAGTGATAATGTATAGACCACCATGATAATCCAAATAGCTACCTGTTATTTCAGGTATTTAGCTACTTCTTTGAATATATAGTAAAATAATTGATAGATCTCCTTTAGACCCGGATGGACATTGTTTAGAAAGATTATCCCATCCCCATTCTTCTAGCTTATTATGGTTCAGTCTCTTTAGGTATTAGATCATTCTTTTTTTTGTCAATAGATGGCACGTGTGACTTCAATTTTCCCAATAATAATTTTCTTGAAATATACTGTACATCACGAATAGATGTAAGTTTGGATAATGTATACACAATAAGAAAGTGAATCAAGGAAGCAATAAAGATATTTTAAATGTGTACAATGAAAAAATTATGTTAAGAAATATAGGAGTCTTTACTCTGTCAAAGATCTATGAATAACCATTCAGGAACTTATGAGTATATCGTGATAACGACTCACCAGCAAAGCGAAAAAAGCTAGTGCAGAACTTTTATAGACTAATTGTTAATTAAAGGAACATGGTTTAATAAACTAATGTTTCTCAGGGGCTTATACGACGTAATTAAAGTAAAGACAAAAAAAAGGGTGAAGATACCCTTATCATTACAAGTTAAGAATGTTATTACGTTATTAAAGCGTAAAAATAATCGCTTAAACCTGTTTTATTTATAAAGATAGACCACGATTCAGGATTTATTTAGTGAACAACCCCTCTGTCTCATATATTGCATTTTAAAAGTGTAATTCAAGAATCTTTAGAAAAATCAACATTATTTTTTTCGTAAACGAAAAATTAGCTATAAACGTTTTATTATCGAATGATTGTTACATGCACATATGCCTAACGCATTATTTCAAGATGGGCGATACTATCAAGCGATTTCGCACACATAAGTCAATTAAAAATAATTCCTAATCAAAGAATCAAAAGGATAAGGCCTTCAGAAAATGGAAAAATGAAGAGGCAATAATTCTGTGAAGACTTTTACAGTAATAGATAAACCATTAGAGGTTGTTTTTAAGAAGTAAAACTTTAGGGGTTGATTATATAGTATTACTATATACTTAATAATTGTTCGATATTCACTCCAGAGTAGGGGTCGACTTTATAATAATACTATACACCACAGAATGTTTTATTATTGATTCTTCAACTCAACATGGTATGTTACTTGTATCGCCATGCTTATCTATGTTTAAAGATAATGTTGTTTTTTCAGTAACAGTCCATTCACAGCCGCATTCTTTACAATTATATCCGCATAATTTTGCCCATTCAAATCCTTGATTATTATTAACTTCCTCTGGTTTTTGATTGTTAATATCTTCAGAGTCGCACTCTGGGCATACATCTTTCCAATCCATTTTTATCACCATTATTATCACCTCTTAACATTTAGACGTAACAGGTAGTTTTATAGTATTCCATAATACATATACAACTCACCTCTACGTAATGGTAGGGTTTTAGGGGATGGTAATCCCTTAGTAGAGAAGAGTTCTCTGTCATATTGAAGAGGTTCCCGAAAGGAATGATTGGGCAATCAAAATTGCTTTAGTTTACCGTAATAGGTCTCTGGGCTTTGGAGGCGTGGGACTCATTCCTTTCCTCTGTCTAATTTCCGAAACTAGATTACCCATCAAGCTAGTGGGCACCTTTTCCCAGCGAGAGAAT
>JAGLGJ010000087.1 GCA_023144075.1 Candidatus Bathyarchaeota archaeon
ATATGCCACACATAGACGTCACAGATTATCCATCGATTCAACCGGGCACAGCCAAAAAAAGCGTAAAAGTTGGACCGGTTGATATTGAAATCAAAGATATTAATCTCGATGTCAAATGGGTCAACATAAAAGCAAAGGTCATTGAAAAAACAGCGCCAAAAGGAGTCTACTCTAGATATGGCAATCCACTCAGTGTCTCGATAGCTACAATTTCTGACGATACTGGAACCATTAAATTACCACTCTGGAACGCTCAGATAAACTCGATAAATGTTGGAGATACAGTACGAATTGAGAATGGAAGAGTGAGATCATTTAGAGGAGAACTTCAAGTATCCGTAGGAACAAAAGGCAAACTTGAAGTCATTGAAAACTGATGAAAATAAGAGTTAGCCATTATTCCCGATTCCCACTAAACTATAAAAGAATAATGTCGTTAATTCATGATTTGATAATTTTACGCATTATTTTGATTTAATGTTGCACTTTGTAGATCATTATACTAAGTAAATGTTTGATGTTATCACCAGTTATGGCATAAAGAATCGATTAAAGAATGCGCTTTTAATTCCAAAATTTAGGTTGGCATTAGCCAAAACTCATTTCTGTCAGGATCCTTGAACATAGCATATCTCATATTCTCATCCCATTCAGCCTTAGCGAGGTCTCTTGAAAATTCTACACCTTTACTCTTTAATTCTTGACAGGTAGTTTCGATATCATCATCGAAGAACAGAATCCCTGTGTTTCCAGATTCTAAAGTCTCGTTCTGGCATAGATGAATTCCAGTTGATGACCCAGGTGGACCGACAACCACCCAATGATCCTTTTCGTCTTGAACTTCAAATCCTAACTTCTCTGTATACCATTCCTTAGCTTTTTTTGTATCTGAGACTATTACCGGAATACTTCTTATTCGAACAATCGTCATCTCATTCATCTCATCGAAACAAATCTAATTTCAATTAATATTTAAAATACCCTCCAAGAAACGCTAAACCCATTATAACATCAATTTAGATTCTCTATTTTGTTAAATGTCTGTGCTCTTTTCTGTATGTTCCAATAATCGCTCGATGCTTTAATGTCTCAGCGCGGTAGATACGAATCGCTGATTCACCTTCAACAGGACATTTATACTCACAGATGCCGCACCCAATGCATAATTCTGGAATAACTCTAGGTAATAGGACATCAGATATTTCACTAGATGAATGCATTACAATATCTTTCTCTAATTTGATAGCTTTCTCTGGTATTGGACACATCTCCTCACAAACAACGCATTCTTTACCTTGAGCCCATGGAATACATCTTTTTTCGTTGATATGAGCTATGCCGATAATGGTTTTCTGTTTTCTCTCTAGAGACAATTTAGTGATGGCCCCAGTAGGACAAACTTCTCCGCATAAAGTACAAGAGTAATCACAATAGCCTAGACGTGTCATCAAGATTGGCGTCCATAAAACTTCAAGATATTTTGGTGAATAACTCGGCTGAATGACTCCAGTTGGACAAACTCTAGCGCATTCTCCACATCTAATACATTTATTACTTAATGCTTGTTCATCGGTCCCTGGAGGTCGGATAAAAAAATAATTCTTAACTTGGAAGATTGGCATCACAAACAATATCACACCTCCAAAAAACGCTACGCCTATTGATTGGACTAACTGCCTTCGGTTTGAATTATAATTCGATTTTAAATTTATTTTGTTTCTATGCTGAAATGTGATCGATTTTGTTGGACAAATTTCCACACAATCAAGACAGGATATACACTCAGACGTATTGGCAAAGAAATTATTTTTAGCGTCTATTGCTGCAGTAGGACAAATTGTTTCACATTGATTGCAACTAATACATGTTTCTTGGTTTAGTCGATGCTTTAAGTGTGCAGTCTTTGATATGATTCCCAGTAGAGCACCTAAAGGACATAAATATCGACACCAAAAACGTGTTCGAATAATATTTAGAGTTAAAACCAGTCCAAAGAAGAAAGCTATTATTAAATTAGGTAGAAAAAATGGTTGTTCTGTAAGTAATCTGCTACGTATTAGATAATCGAACTGTTCAATCGAAGGTTGAAATGATTCTATTCGATATAATGAGATCTCAACTAACGTAATTAAAAAACTAAAGCCTGGTATTATTACACTTGTTACTGTTCTAGAAAGGATTGTTATCGGATCGAAGATTATGAGAAACAAGCTACCAAAAATTGCTGTAAAAACGATGATGAAAAGTAGGATATATTTTGCCATTATCCAATGGGATTGAATCCTCATCTGACTACTTTTTATTCTAAATGTTGGTGTCCAATCCAAGATAGTGCCTAGTGGACAAAGCCAGCCACACCAGGCTCGACCTGCAATGATCGTAAGCCCAATTGTAAAAACTCCCAACATCATCGATACAATAAATACTCGATTTGCAAGTATCGAAGTAATCCCTAGTAATGGATCAAGTCGAAAGAAAAGATCATGCGGTAGAACAGTTATTATTTCCTTTCGTGTGCCGACCAGTAAATATAGAAAAAGAATTAATGTAAAAATCTGTACTATTTGACGTAATTGATGTAATTTCTTCCTTCTTCCTAATTCTTTTTCGGATGAATCGCGTTTATTTGACAAAGTAGATGTTACACGTCGATTTTTTCAACCGTAATGCTGCTCAAATCCATATTTCCTAGGCCCATTTGTGCTCCAGAACGTATTGTCGGAATATCATTTCCAGTTAAGCCGAATAAGGTAGCTGCATATGAATCAGCAGCAACAATGTCATGACTCGCTATAACGGTATTAGCAATCTCCACATCGTTTAGATTTCCACCTGTTGGCCCATGATCTTTCAGAATACGTACAGCATCAACCACTGTCAAAGTTGAGTGTACACGACTATTTAGGTCAGCGGTACGTTGTGCTAAGTTTGAATGGAATCTATTTGGTTTTTGCACAATACCTAGTAGATTTTTCATACCTAAAGTAAGACGCGCTAAACTGTGATGTTTAGCTATTGGAACATTGATTAGAACGTCTGCATCTAATATGTCTCCATAAATTGACCATCGATTGATGTCTTTTCCCTGTGGGATATCTACTGCTCTATATTTTATGCGACTCATTAATTCCATCTCTCCGCCAGCAGCATTAACCGCTTCCTCTATTCCGCTGTTGGTGTAGGCTTTTTCTGGGCTACCACCGAATGAATTATCCATAACTCTTACACGTTTAGCTCCAGCATTAAGACTCAGAGAAGTTAATGCACCCACAACTTCTGGATTCGTTGTAGCCGCATATTCAAAAGATCGATAGGAAACACAAATGTTAGGTTTTATTATGACATCGTCTCCTGGTTTGACAAATCGTTCAATTCCACCAAGAGCCGTGAGTGCAGTTTCCACTATTTCAGTGGGATTTTCTCCATGCGCTACAGCCAAATAGGCGGCATCTTTGGGCGGATGCGCTGGACTCTGAGTTGAAGGTGTAGGTAAGGAATCTGAGTTATCTGTTGGTTGACTTTTAGATTCTTTTTGTGTGATTGATGGACTTGAATAACGCTTAATGTCAGTAGGTTGCGTATATTGATAATAGCCGTATATGGCAGCGGCGGCAAATGCACTGCCTAATGTTGCTGTTATAAATTTTCTTCTGTTTACCTTTGACAAGAATCATCTTTCGCAGAATTGACATATTGCTTTATCAATCTTCCTTATTTATTCGTCAACTATACCAGAGCTGCCATTTATTCAAGGAGATTCTTGAATATTGGTAAAATTCTATTTCCGAGAATCACAAGGAATAGAAAATTACTAAGAGCATGCAGAGTATCGAAACCAAGACCCTGAATCTGAGCAAAAACGAATGTGAATATATTATGTGGATATAGGAAAGAATACCAGAACCAAATATTCATTACAAATCCATAGAAATATCCAGATAATATTCCCAGTAAACCTAATTTCCAACGATTGATAGTTGGCTTGAATCTTACAAGCGCTGACATAGCCCCAATTACACCCCAAGCATACATTTGCAATGGTGTCCAAGGACCATGCCCTAGAAATAGATTTGAAATCAAAGGAGTCATGATTCCTATCATAAATCCAGTAACTGATCCAAAAGCGATACCACAAATAATTATCAGAAAAGTACAGGGTTGTATACTTGGTAAAGCAGCAAACGGTATTCTAAGCGCAGCTATAGTTGTGCCTAACACAATAATTAAGGCAATATCTCTCGAAGTTGGTTTTTGACGGGAAAACTCCATAGTTACGGCTAGAATTGCCACTGAGACAATAATAATTGAGATTAAACCCCATTGTTCAATTATTGAATTATATCCGAAAAATATGAAATATATTGGAAAAAATATTAAAATCATCGATAATAGTGCTATCGATATTGTAATTTTATTTCTCGAATGTGAATTCATAGCTACCCAACAATTAGATGAAATTCTATGGAATTTGTATGACTTCCGTTTCCGTGACAACTAATCCAAATGCATGATTATACTGATTTATTTCATGAGTCAATATCCCAGCTGATTTTTTTATCAGATCTTTTTCGGTGCCTGAAATAAGTATAACCACATTCTCGCAAGCTAAGTTTCCTTTGGGATTCCAGATATTTTGTGATATTTGAATTATTCCAGCGCTCTCATATTTATTATATGGCTCACCTTTCTGATCAATTACTTGGATAATATCTTCATTGAAAAATGCGAAGAATCCTATTCTTTCATGAATCTCATTTAGCTCTAAGACTAATTTATTGCTAGGTGTGGCTAAAATTATAAGGTTTGAACTTGATTTTTCAATTTCCGAAAGTTCACTAATTGTTTTACTCTTCACATCAGTCTTGAATTTTTCACTCAAAATTTTCCGTAAATTATCTGCTTCCGTAGCAAATTCCGTTTCATAAGCTATGATTGTTGCAGAGATTTCACCAGAATACCCATTAGTGAGATATTTTGGATACGATCCTAAAATCGCAGATTGAAACTGTGAAACATCCCATCTATGGTAATCCCAAACGATTGAGTCACCATTCATTATCACATAGTTGGAAGATCCTGTCTTGGAGAGAAATCCATTAACGTAGAAGAACCAATCATACTGTGTATTGGGATATGATGAGCTGACGTTGTTTATTGATGAGACAAAAGCTCCACCATAGATAGTTTCAATTTCTGCA
>JAGLGJ010000088.1 GCA_023144075.1 Candidatus Bathyarchaeota archaeon
AGATATGGCTGGTTCAGAACTTGTTATTATCACAGCAGGCTATCCTCGAAAACCAAATACCTCGAGAAGAGATCTAGCTCTAGGAAATGCTAAGATAATCACCTCAGTAGTTCGAGAGGTTGTGAAATATGCCCCAGAATGCAATCTAATGATAGTAACGAATCCTGTTGATGCTATGACCTATATTGCGTATAAGAGATCGGGCTTTCATCGAAGTAAGGTATTTGGTATGAGTGGAATACTTGATACTTCGAGATATCGTTCATACTTGGCTTCAGAACTTAATATCTCAAGAGAGGATATTAGTGGATTGGTGATTGGGGAACATGGAGATCTTATGATCCCACTGATTGATTATACAACAATTTCTGGAATACCTATTAGTGATTTGCTTGAGTCAGAGAGAATCGAAAAGATAGTAGAGACTGCAAGGTATAGCGCCATGGATGTCATTAAACTGAAAGGAGCTACAGTTCACGCACCTGCTTCTGCTGTTGCGTTAATGGCCGATAGCATAATCAATGATAGAAAACGCCTAGTTTGCGTTTCCGTTATTCCAGATGGGGAATATGGCCTCAAGGATATCTCTATCGGTTTACCGGTCGTCTTGGGTAAAAATGGTATTGAAAAAATTATTGAACTTGATTTGGACAGTAATATCAAAAGTAGACTTTCAGATGCAGCATCTTCTATCGGTTCGGTAATATCACAAATACATTCTGAGTAATTTGATTGTAAAATATTTTACCAATTATTATTAGAAGTTTAATTAACATAAATTGAAGTGAAAAAGATCTTTCGATTTCTGTCATCTCTTGTCTAACGAAATTTAATGAGAGCACGCGATTGATCATGCATCCTTTCTTATCTAATATTTTGAGGCTGATTTGATTGAATAAGATTCTAATTATCAATCAGTCGGTCATAGATAGTATCTTAAGTTATGCAAAGATGGCTTACCCAAAAGAGAGCATATTGATGCTTCAGGGAAAAACTACTAAGAAAAATATCGAAATAAATGAAGTTATTATTCCTCCTTTTGCTACGCATGGACAAGGATTTTCGAGTTTTTCTCCTTTCATGCTTCCAATCAGTTTTTCAATCGTTGGTGTTGCTCATTCTCATCCGAGTGGTGTGCTAGAACCTTCAACATATGATCTAAATCATGTTTATGGCAAGTTCATGGTTATTGTAGCTTATCCTTTCGAAACAGAGGATAACATAGCTGTGTTCAATAAAGATGGAAAATCAATTCAATACGAAATTGCAGAAGATTCATGACTTTCAAAGCAGAAAGATCGTTCTGGTTTGAAAGATTCAAGGCAGTTGTGGATATGATGTGGGTCTGCTATTTTACAACTGCATGGAGTGCCAAAGATCTTATTGGTCTTGATGATTTTTCAAGGTTATTCTCTACTGCAACAAGGGTTTCAATGCCTAGAAGTAATTTAATGAGAACTGGAAGGATAGTGCGAAATGTGGAAAAAGGCTTTAACACACTTCATGCAGGTTTCAAACGTTCTGATGACTACCCTCCTGAACGTTTTTTTAAAGAACCCATCCCTTCAGGGTCTAATAAGTACAGGATTCTATCTAAGGAAGGTGTTGATCATATGCTTGATGAATATTATGAGTTACATGGATGGGATAAGGAGCGTGGATGGCAAACCGCAAAGTGTTTAGATGAACTTGAATTAAATGAAGTAAAAGAACAACTTCGCTCAACTAAGAAACTTATGGAATAACCTCGTTTATAGTTACAGAAATTTATTTCCCTATTGATATTGATGGGTTATTTAATTTAGTATTATAACACGTATAATTTTTTGTTTTAACTTTACTTAATTCTTCTATTTTTTTTCTCCAGTGGAAGACTAGCATTTTATATGAATCATTTGAGACTTCTAATTCAAACGTGGTGAAATAAATGGCATATTTAATGAGACCGAGACCTTCATTCATGGGTGCATACTTACCTCCAGCAGAATCATATCTAGTTCCTCATCTATATCAGCCGGCACCAGTAAACTACATGATTCCTCAACCTCCTGAAGTGTATTATCAACCACCTGCTCAACAAGTAATTGTTCCACAGCCACCAGCTAGAGGACTTTATCAACCACCAGCAGTACCGGGATATATTCAACCACCTCCTCAGCCAGCTGCTTTTCTACCTCCAGCACAAGAGTATCTTGTACCAACTCCACCATTGTCGTACCTAACTCAATCTCCAGCGTTCCAACTCTACTAGGTCAAATAGAATAATCAGGCAATGATTGCAACCCATAAGCACTAGCACAATTGCTAATTTGATCCATACTATTGCTGAATGCGCTGTCTCTACATAACCCATGAGATGATCATAGAATCGATTTTCAATCTTGTGGCTTTTTTGCCACAAGATTTGTTTTTTTATTTTATACGATAGAAATCCATATTCTCGATTAATGTTCTAAAAT
This sequence comes from Candidatus Bathyarchaeota archaeon, assembly GCA_023144075.1. Taxonomy (GTDB): domain Archaea; phylum Thermoproteota; class Bathyarchaeia; order 40CM-2-53-6; family RBG-13-38-9; genus RBG-13-38-9. Next base: position 2,460 of record JAGLGJ010000088.1, read on the forward strand.
TATTCGCCATGACATTTTTTGAGCGCGCGCTATAATAATTTAACGTCGTTATAAAAAGATAGATTCTAAAATATTAGGGTGGCCCGGCATCGCCAGACCTCTTGTATAAGTCTTAGATGAGAAAGAATATTACCTTTCAGACCATTTCGCCATTGGATACAATAGTTCTTTAGCGTCAGCCTCCATAGGCCATACGACTACCTTCTGTCCGTTTTGCCATTGGATCACACCCATCTTATGACCTGTCTGCCATCCTGTAACAGGATCTACCTGATACTTTCCGAAGAAGCTAAGGAACTCCATCTCGCCTGCAACTTTTCTGATGGCGATAGAGTTGAGTGGATCATCACATAGTTCCATGGCTTTCTGTACGACTAGGCCTTGTTGGTAGCCAGTTCCCGCATGATAGTCAGGTATTAAACCATAATCTTGTTCGAAAGTTGATAAAAATTCATCATGACTAATCCCAAAATCATGTGGATATACCATACCTTTTTCCCATTGGGTGCAGCAGACATTTCCCTCAGCATATTTTCCGAGAGCTTCATAGTATTGTGGGAAAACAGTGCCTTGACCTGACCATACAAGGTTCACGTCAAAATTTAGTTCTCTCATCTGCTTGATTGTCGTAATTGAATCAGGGTAACCTCCAGCATTGAAATGACAAGTCGGCTTGGCTGCTTTTGCCTTAGTAAGTAAGGGAGTAAGGTCTGTTGTCCCCGGCCACGTGTAAGTATCGTAGAATACTATATCGAAGCCTTTATCCTCAGCATATTGTTTTCCATATGACCCAGCCGTCATTCGAAATTGATCATCACCATGAGTTACAGAGATCTTTAGAGCTTCCGGATCCTTTGGAACCACTCTTTCCAACATCATATCTATTATCGCGGCCATGTATTGAGGACCATTAGTTATTGTATGTACAATATACTTCCAATCCCTGTAATCTCTCGGATCAAATGATGCTGTTCCATAAGCCTCGAATACCTTGTATTTCTCTACCATAGGCACAGTTGCCATACCGAGAGGTCCCCAAACCGGCCCGAAAAGGAAGTCTACCTGATCCTCAGTAATCAGCTTCTCATAGAGTCTGGGAACATTTTCTGGTTTACATTCGTCGTTGTATATAATAAGCTCAACTTCGTATGTGTTACCATCTCCAGCCTTTATTCCACCTGCCTCGTTGACATGTTTTGCCCAGAGTTTGTTTGCGTTTCCTTCGCTATGACCGGCCACTGATTCATTTCCTGTAAGGGGTTTCGTTCCACCAATTTTGACTTTCTTTTTACCTGACGTTGGTGTTACCGTTACCGGACCAGGTGAAGTCGTTGTAGGTGTCGTGGGTGCTGGCGGATAATATTGAGAAATACCATAACCTGCTGCTGCAACCGCACCTATTGCCACGGCTGCACCTGCATACTTTAGGTATTTACGCCTGCTTATTTTATCTTCACTCAATTACTATGACCTCTATTCTAAACTGTGGTATCGATCATTATTGAGTCTTGCTACCACATTTGTCACAATATGTAGCGTTAGAAGATAGTTCTCGACCGCAATTGGGGCATTTTCTGGTCACGATCTCTTCTTTTGATGTGACTAGTTTGTATTCATGTTCTATGACGTGATGGTAGTTTTCGGGCGACATTAGATTGCGGAATGCTCTCTCGATAACTTCGTTTAAAGCTGGATGAATATGCATTCCGTTAGTTATCGGGTCTATGTTTTGCGCGGGTGTATACATTATATTAACTATCTCTTGTATGAGAATTGATGCATATGGACCGATGATGTGAGCGCCAAGGATTTTTCTGCTATTCTTTTCGACTATTACTTTCACGAAATAGTCTTTTACTGCCATGGCCTCGCCTTTGGCAGTATCTTCATATCGCTGAATCCCAACGAGTACACCATCTTTTCCATATCTTTGTATCGCCTCATTTTCTTTGATCCCTACACTGGCGATCTCTGGATACGTGAATACGGCGTGTGGAATAGCACGGTAGTTCATTGATACTTGTCTATTTAACACTGAATTGTAATATACGATCATTGACTCGAAGTTTGCCACATGTTTAAAGAGATATTTACCGTTGGCGTCGCCTAAAGCCCATATACCTGGTTGTGATGTCTCTAGGTATTCGTTTGTTATGATCCATCCTTTCTCATCCGTTTCTATTCCAGCTAAATTTGGATGAAGAATATCTGAGTTAGACCCTCTTCCAGCAGCTACAAGAATTTCATCTGATGTTACTATCTTTTTCTTTCCATTCTCTCTGTTTATAGCAGTCAGTTTTTTCTTGCCTTTGACTGAGTTAACTTCCTGAACTTCATGGCTGGTTATGATCGTCATATTTTTCTCTAGGACTTTTTTTGCTAAGATCGATATTTCTGGTTCTTCTGATGGTAAAAACTTCTTATTTCTGCCAATTATGGTAACTTTTGATCCCATGGCTGCGAGGAAGTGCCCAAACTCGGCTGCTATGTATCCTCCACCTATTATTGCTACACTCTCTGGTAAATCACTGATTTTGAGTATGGTATCACTTGTCAGGTAGCCTGCTTTTTCAAGTCCTTTTATTTTTGGAATTATCGGTTTGGAGCCAGTGCAGAGGAAAATCATGTTTGCACTTATTGTTTCTTCTCCAACTTTCACCGTGTATGGAGCGACAAATTCAGCTTTTTTAGGATAATAATC
>JAGLGJ010000089.1 GCA_023144075.1 Candidatus Bathyarchaeota archaeon
AACAGATTCCGCAGGAGTTAGCCAGAGTGTATTCGCGGCTGGAGCAGATATATATGCGACTGGAAGCGGGTTCCCACCGAATAAAATCATTGACTTGTATGTGGTTCCCGATCAGACTTGGACTGATGGAACGCCTATTCCATCAGATATCTCAATTGATGGAGTAAATACTGTGCAGACAGATGCCCAAGGAAACCTTGGTCCAACATTGGTATGGCCAAATGCACCAGTCGGTCAATATGATTTAGTCTTTGACGACCCGAATGGTCTATACGATGAAGGGTCTGATATCGTTGTTGGCCTAACTCAAATTGGTTTCACAGTTGGTAGTGGGAGTATCATCGGTGGTGTCAATATTACCACAAATAAAGTTGCCATAATAGCGCCTTACCTATTAACAATGCTGGGACTACTTTCACTGGCGGTTATCGCAATTTCAATTAGAAAACGAAGACACTAAACCTAACAGTTTGAGAAGGGAGCGCGTGCGCTCTCAAAATCTCTTTTTTTCGATACCGAAATCATGATAAATATTTCTTTAAAATTATTTAGAAAAATCACTGACAAAATAGTAATGTAACTCTTCCAGTTATAGAATTTGATATTTTTCTGGTCCTTTTTCATAGAGGTCTCTTCCTCTGAAGTCTATAGCGACTATGCAGGGAAAATTCTCGACATATATCTCCCTTATTGCCTCAGTGCCCAAGTCTTTATAGGCGATAATTTTTAATTTCTTAATGGACTTAGCTAGTAGTACGCTAGCTCCTCCTGTTGCAGCAAAATAAATTGATTTGTTTCTAACGATTGCTTCGATAACTTCTTTGCTGCGTTGTCCTTTTCCTATCATGCCCTTAAGTCCAGCGTCTAATAGTCGAGGTGTATAAGGATCCATGCGGCCGCTTGTTGTGGGTCCAGCTGAACCTATAACTTCTCCAGGTTTTTCTGGGGTGGGTCCAACATAATATATTATCTGATCTTTGATATCGAAGGGTAAAGGTTTTCCATCTTCAAGCAGTTGAATTAATCTTTTATGTGCAGCATCTCTCGCTGTATAAATTGTTCCATTAAGCATAACTTTGTCACCGCAAGTCAATTTTTCAATATCTTTAGTTTTCAGAGGGGCTTGTAGAATTCTTTCTTCTGTCAACTCTATCCTTCCTCTCAGATAGTGGCGGTCTTATGTCTGTGAGCATGACACTGGAGATTGACTGCAACTGGTAGACTGGCGATGTGGCATGGCATTGTTAAGATCTGTACTGCTAAGGCTGTAGTTCTACCACCCAAACCAATAGGTCCTATTCCAAGTTGATTTATTCTAGTCAATAGTTCCTTTTCAACAGTATCCCATCTTGTATCAGGATTTCTAGTGTTTAATGGTCTCAGGAGAGCTTTTTTTGAGAGGTAAGCGCATTGTTCGAAATTGCCTCCAATACCTACGCCAACAATGATCGGTGGGCAGGGCATACCGCCAGATCTCTTTACGCGATCTAAAATGAAATCTTTAACTCCGTCAATTCCGTCTGCAGGTTTTAACATTTTTATTTCACTCATATTTTCTGAGCCAGCGCCTTTTGATGCCACAGTTATCTTGATTTTATCTCCAGGAATGATATCGGTATGAATAATGGCTGGAGTATTGTCTTTGGTATTCTTTCGATCAAAGACAGGATCCTCTACGACAGATTTTCTAAGGTATCCTTGAGTGTAGCCACGTTTGACTCCCTCATTTATCGCATCATAAAAGTTATCTTTTGATATGTGAACATCTTGTCCTAGTTCAACGAAAATAACTGCGATACCTGTGTCTTGGCACATGGGTCTATTCTCTTCAGTTGCAAGTTTAGCATTAATGAGAATTTGTTCTAAGATCTGCTTACCAATTGGAGAATCTTCTTTTTTTTCAAATTCTATGATTTTCTCTGTAACGTCTTTATCGAGATTAATGTTATTTTCTATACAGAGTTGCTTAACGATATTAGTAATTTCAGAAGCATTAACCTCTCTCATGATGATCTACTCCTAACCGAATATATTTGACAATTTGAATGGTTTAGTATGTTCTTCTTATATCAGAACTATTGTTTTGTCCCGCAGTCTGGACAAAATTCATCTTCCGCAGTCATATTAGAACCGCAGTTGATACAGTATTTCATTGATGCTTTTGGTTGACTGACACGTGATCTTTTCCTCAATACGATAATAGTTAAAATGGCTATTAGTGATATTATGATTAGAAGAAAGCCGTATTGTTCTAAAAATTTGTCTACTCGAATCTCATTCTGGTCATCAAGAGTCTTCTGGGTAACAATTGGTGTAGTGGTTGCAGGTTTTTGAGTTGTTGGTTCAGGTGATTGTGTTGTATCGGTCTGAGTAGTTGTGGGTGCTTGCGTTTGTTCTCTTGATTTTTGAGCATATGTTAAACTAATGTCGTCCCAGTAAACTATCGGTTCAGGAGATCTGAAGGCCCATAAAGTTATGTTAACTTCTTGAATCTTACTGAAGTCAAGATCCTCAAACGCTTCCATAAGGTCCAGTTCAAATTGATTCCATCTATCGCGTTGCAGGGCGAGCATTACCGTTTTTTCTATATCTCCTTGTGATTCGTGATTTTTGTTAAATACGTAATATGTAATTCCTTTTTTGCTGGTGTCTGTCTTGATCCAAATGTTCATTGCGCCTACTGTTCTTCCTGAAGGTTCCCCAGGTACACTATCTAAATATGCCCAGAATTCCAACTTCAAATTTTCCGGAGAATCGACCTGAACGATTTGCCATAAACTGCCATTGCTGGTTCTAAGTGATGTCCTTCCTGAATGTGAATTCAGATCACTCGTTGAGGCTTCCGCACCGGTAACCTTGAACCATGATCCTACGCCATCCTCGAATCCACCGTTCTTAATCAGATTACTACTTTCAGCTTGACAGTAGTTAATATTCAATATCAAGAAGGATACAAGGATGCAACAAATGAGATTAAGACTCTTCATAATAATACATGTATCACATTTACGGTCTTAAGAATGTTCCACAAGAGAATGTCTTGAAAAGATTAACGATTGCGAGTATTATCTCGTGCACTTTCTGTTAAGTTGGAATCATTTTATTGACAATTGGCCTAACAGCGGATATCGCCAACAAAGCTGTTGGGAAGCTGATGAGCAATCCTATAGCAAACGATCTTATCCAAATAAGGATAACATCAGAAACTAGACCGACATTGATTAGAGTATTAACAAGAGACAAAACAAATGATAAAATCAAAGACATGAAGAAACTGAGTAAGATCGTGGAAGCGAATGTGTTTTTTTTCTGATAAGGTAACGGCAATGTCTGAGGCATCCCTACAAATGTCTGTTGGGGGTAAGAATAGTAAGGATGATAATTGTATGTTGAGCCCTGATAGAAACTTGGATTGACGGTTCTTGTATTAACAAGAGGAGGTCTTACTACTCTTTGATATTGACTGTATTGTCTTGGATACATTGAATGTTCCACCAATTTGCTATTGATCTTTAATTGAACTTCATCTTCCAACTGTTACAGATAAAAATACTTCATAATTCAGGGTATGTTCTGAAGTGGACGCTTGGTCCAGTTATTCCCATTAATTGGTCGCTATTGATAATATCTGTGCTGACTGATAACAAGCTCTACTGCCAATCATCATTTCAATTTTAAACCTATTCTATAGGCTTGTTTCATTGCCTGAAGATCTTTCCTAACTTCTCCCTTCTCTCCAGCAGAGACTATGATTTTAGCATGAAATTTCGAATCCAAATAATCAAGTGATTTTTTAATCATGTTTACTAATGGTTGGGCTGCGGATTTATCGGTCTCTTCTAAAGGAGCAATTAGAACAAATTTTTTTCCCTTCATTTTCTGGACATGTCTTGGATGACAAAATGCATACCAACGGTCAATGAAGGTTTTCAATTGAGCGGATGGTCCATACCAGTAAACAGGTGTACCTAAAATTATGACGTCACTTTCAAATAGCTTATTGTATAGCGGTGCCATGTCATCATCTATTTTACAATATCCTCTTTTTTTACAGTAGTCACTGCATTCAGCTTGGCAAGGTTTGATCTCCAGATCATTCAAGAATATCTTTTCAAATTTTGAACCAGCTGTCTTCACTCCTTTTAGCACTTCATCTATGAGAATGTCGGTATTGCCTTTCTTTCTTGGACTGCCAACTACTCCTAGAACATTCAAAGTTCATCATCTTTTAGAGATTCTTTGTGGCATAATTTAGAGCTTTTTCCGCGTGGATCCTAGCGCGCGCGAAATACTATAACTTGAATTAAGAGATTTAACTGGCGTTATGAATGAAATCAAGTCAAAGATTTTCCAATATACGCATATGTGCGTTTTATACGAAAAAAACTTATATCAAAACATTTCAGGATATGGTACGATACAATTTGAATTATCTATTTTGCACATTCTCATTGTTTCTGCTGATTTTTTCGACTGGATCAAACATCGAGACTGTTGAACTGATAAATAATGGTGATTTTGAGGGTTCAGCTGAAAAATGGAGAGAACAGATTGAATCTTGGCAAAGACGTGATGGTAAAGAAGCGGCAGTTAGTGATCAATATTCTCATTCTGGAAGATTCTCATTAAGAACAAGTAATGGTAGCATATGGCAAATTATCCAAGACGAACCTGCCTCAAAACTAACTCTAAGTTTCTGGATCTATCCACAAAGTGTACCAGGCTTTCCAAAAGGAAGGACGATATCGGCGATAGATTTCTGGGTTAAGTCTTCCTCTGATAAAAAAGGAATATCTTACTATGTCTCTGGAGATGATCATTATGAAAGAGATGACATCAAAGATTTAGTGATTAATGGTATTGAGCGTGATAGGTGGAATTACATTGTAAGAGATATCGAGGAGGACTTTGGGGAAAACTATCCTGATTTTGATTTGAATGATGTTAGAGAGATAAATATTACATTATGGGCTTTTAAATCGCCTGAGCCAATGATTTATTGGGATGATATCGGTCTTGAGCGCAATCTTGAACCTGATAAACCGACGCCGTGGGAGGCCGAAAAAACATCGCCAACTACGGCTGCAACTCCAACATCTCCAAGTA
>JAGLGJ010000009.1 GCA_023144075.1 Candidatus Bathyarchaeota archaeon
AGCATATAATCTGGTTTTGCCTTCCCATCTTCAACCGTTGTCTTGTTGAAAAGTCCGTGGAAATGTATCTTTCTTGATCCATCTTCGCCTTTTGTGATGATTCCCGTTCCACCACAGAACTCGATTGGTCCAGCAAGTTTGTATGGTTCCCCGTATCCAGATCCCAATTTCAGTTTATCATTGGGGATAAGGAATTTGAATACAGCTTGTCGTAGACTTCCAATGCATTGGCATATGACGCCGTTTTCGATTTTGTAGTCATCACAGATCTTGCTTATGCCTTCGTATAGGTCAGTTCCTGGTAATATGCGGCCTACTATTATTCTTCCTAATTGTGCCTCTCCGGCTGCGTAACGAACTTCTTCACTCATTATATTCACCTTATAGTTGCTATAGAACTTGCAATCTGCCTTTTAATTATTTATCTCCAGAAATTTTAGGATAGAAAATGTTAATTCAAGCATGTTATCTTATCTAAGGACTTATCTTAGATTAATCTCTCTAGTGAGAAAAAATTATGTGCCGAAAGGTTGTGGCGCCGCCGGAAGGATTCGAACCTTCGACCAACGGGTTGCCGCATTTTTTAGAAAGAATTTAACAGCTTCAGCCTCAACTTTACTATCAAGTTGAGTCCGCTGCTCTACCACTGAGCTTGCGCCTACGAATATCTTCGTAAACGGCGGCACATATTGTCGGCGGCTTTCAAGCATCAAAATTTAGGTGATGTATTAAAGGTATTTGGTTGCTTGAATGAATACGTTTTTAATCAGAATTCTGAGCACTTTAAAAAGAAGAAATGTTTTATAACCTTTTAAGATTCTTGGATAGACCTATGGGCCCGTAGCTCAGTCTGGTCTGGCATCAGAAGATGCTTCACAGAAAGAGCGGCAGAACATCTTGTCGAAGCTCATAAGAATCTGAGTGACCTGATGGTCATGGGTTCAAATCCCACCGGGCCCACCAAATGATAAAAGAGTATTCATGACAAGTACGATCCCAGTAAGTTGTTCGTCGCTTATCCTAGAATTTACAGGATGGTAGATAGAAGGTGTGGATGTTATCACGCAGATGGATTATATTTCTTACAGCATCGATGCTTTACTTTGTAGGCTATTTTCATCGAGTTTCGATTACAGTAATCGTTGAAGATTTAATGAAAGAATTCTCTGCAAGTGCAACGTCTCTAGGAATTTTCTCGTCTTTTTATTTTTATCCATATGCTTTAATGCAAATTCCTGCTGGTTTATTGATCGATAAATTAGGATCTAGAAAAACTCTAACAATATTCTGTTTAGTGGCTTCGATTGGTACTTTGATATTTTCTCTTTCTCCAAGTTTATCTTATGCAACTTTCAGTAGATTAATAATAGGATTCGGTGTTTCCGTAGGTTTTCTTGGTACTGCGAAGCTTATAGCATCCTGGTTCAATGCACGGAGTTTTGCAAGTCTTATTGGGATTTTAGTTGCAATGGGTAATGTTGGAGCCCTTTTAGCTTCAGCTCCCCTTGCGTTAATGGTCATAGAATTAGGATGGAGATTATCTTTCTTCTCAATAGCATTCGCAACTTTTGCATTTGCGGGTCTCATTTGGCTTATTGTTAAAGATACTCCAATGGTAAAAGAAAATAATTCAAATGAGCTGAATTCGGATTCATCATATGAAGATCGAAAAGACAGGAACATGTTTTCAGGAGTAATGCAGTCAATTAAGACGAAAGACTTCTGGCTTATTGCTTTTCCTCCACTTTTCTTTTTCGGCTCATTTATCAGTTTGCAAGGTCTCTGGGGTGTACCCTTTGTCATGCAGATATTTGCTCTGAGCAAGGTTGAAGCAAGCATCATTGTCATGATGATGTCCATTGGGTTCTCTATTGGAGCACTATTCTGGGGAATAGTATCAGATAGATTGCCTGTCTCAAGGAAGAATATCTATCTATTTGGTTTAATTCTCTATGTTTCTACATGGTTATGCCTAACGCTGTTTAGATATGTTCCAATAAGTCCATGGTTACATGCCTTGTTTTTCTTTCTAGGATTTTTCTTCGGCGCAATTCCGATCAGTGTTGCAATGGTAAGATCACTCTTCCCTTTGAAAATAATGGGCGCGGCAACAGGTGCTGCAAATGCATTGCCGTTCGTAGGGGGGGCTTTGTACCCGCTGTTATTCGGTTATATTCTCGATGTATTCGGATTGGAGAGGATAGATGAAGGCGTAAGGGTATACTCTTCGGCATCATACGAACTTGGTTTCATGGTTTGTTTATTCTCATTGATCTTTGCGACTGGGATGATTTTTTTCATAAAAAATAAAAAAACTCTATACAATAGTTGAATCGTAATTTTATAAAGTATTTGAGATAGAGCTCTTACCAAGTATACTTGGAAAGCGAATCTAAATTTATATTCTGGTGATGTATGACTTATTCTAATCGGTTGAGGTTAATTTTCATGCCTACAGAAATAACTGATGAAGAAGCTTTCATGAAAATGTCAGAATCAGCTATTGAATGTCGTGTGAGAAGATCAGGTGAATCTGTAAAACTGAAACTAAGGACCCCAAAAAAGCTCTATACAATGAAAGTAGTTGGCGCTAGAGCCGAAGAAATCATAAAAAGATTAGCTTGTGAGATCGTAGAGGTATAGTAAGAATTCTACCCTCCCTGGGCAGTAGGTATGAGTGTTAAGGTATCCCCATCTAAAAGATCTGTATTAAGCCCCTCAAGAAGGGCTATCTCAACTTCATTTATCAATATGATCATGTTAGGCCTTGAATTCGCGATAATATTCTTACCCAAGATCGATTTCATACGATTTGAATTTACAGCTAAACTCTCCAATAATTCGCCGACATTTATTGGTTCGGAAGATTCGATTTCTTGTTGCTCTTTCCCTGCAGCCCACTTCAGGGTGCCCAAGAGTTTGATCTTGATTTTGCTCAATATAGTGCCCTACATGGTAACTTCTTGAATCAATTATGAGGCCATATCTACACTGTGACTTATTTTGAATATGGAGCACATACTAATTAGATTTCTCTAGATGAAATTGGAAAAGAAAAAATAGGGAATTTTCTGGAGGTTAGCGAGCGTTATCCTAGTTGCTCTGTAATAATCTCCAGTTGTATTTTATGAACTATTTAAAGAATTCATGGACAATCGATAGTTTAACTGCTTTTAGAGAGAATAATCTCCATTGTCGAGACTGCCCTCGTACCGCCCTCTTCCATGGTTATTTCTTCGGTGTCAATATTTACCTTCTCGACTTTTAGACTCTCCATGAATCTTCGCCGCGTTATCTCAGCGACATCGACAGCGGTTGTTATGGCTTGCCCTCGAGCTTTGAGAGTGATTTCCTTTGTATCTCCGCTCCCAAAGAGGGTAATTACGGCCAAAACATAGTTCATAACTGGCTTTCGTCCTATGAATACTGTATTAGGTTCCTTTGACATTCTATTGTATTCTCCTTCACTGAATTTTTGGTAAAAACCCTATGTCCTATACTCGATATTTAAACACTTTTCCAAATATGCACGTTTTTTAACTCACACGCGAGCCTTTTTACTCTCGTGGAGGTGCAACAGTGACTGGGGCCATCATGTGCTGTTTCCGATGTTCCTTAACGCGTTTAAGCCCTGTCAAGTACCCAGCAATCTTGTTTCGCATTTTTTTAGTTCTTGTGTCGAGATATTGGTCAACTATTTGTTTGTTCTTCTCGAAGTCTGTCGCTATCTCATCGTTGTGTAGCTGCATGAGTTCCTCTGCAGTCTTCTTAATGATGTATGATCTAACTTTACCCAATTATTCTCATCCAGTCTAATTCGATATTCGCATAAGAACACATATCAATGCTAAAAACATTTAGGGTCGCCATAATACTAAGAATTTCGAGTTTTTCTAGTCTTAAGGTCATAGTTGAACGCTAGATTTTAAGTCCATAGAAGAGTTGTGTCGTTTCTTAGAAAATTCTTAAATATTAAGCGAATTCTTGGAAATTAATAGGGAACTATATTGATAGAAAATGAACTTTCTACAGCCGCCATACATAGGCTCATAGAAAAAGCTGGCGCAGCAAGGGTTGGTGATGGAGCCGTAGAAGCATTAAGAGAAATCTTAGAAAACATTGCCATACAAATAAGCAAGGATGCAATTGATTTCACTACTCATGCACGAAGGAGAACAGTAAGAGGCGAAGATATTAAGCTCGCAGCAAAAAGATTTCACCAAAGCTAAGCTAGCTAGATAGAGTACACGGTGAAAATTAAGCAAATTATCTTTGGCGTAAATATTTTCTAAGACTCGCCATTGTTAATTGCTGTGCTCCGGTAGTATAGTCCGGTCAAGCTAGCCGAAAGTATGACGGCCTCTCGAGTCGCCGACGCGGGTTCAAAAGCGGTTATTGGTACTGCTGAAAATCCCGCCCGGAGCACCAAGAACAGTTGAGGGGATTAGATTAAGAACATCAATGGTAATCACTGGTACGCCCGGTGTAGGAAAATCAACTATTTCAAAAATTATCGCTCAGAGACTCCAAGGAATCCATATAGACTGTGGAAGAGTCGCACTCAATGGAGGAATGACGATAGAATATGACGAAAAAAAAGAAACTCATACGATCGACGAAAGACTGCTATCCAGAAGACTGAAAGAAATAGTCGCCAAATATGATTCTGATATTATATTGGAAGGTCATTTTATACCAAGAATATCTGGATTCAAACCGGAACGAGTCTTTGTTTTAAGATGTCATCCAAGAAAGATAATCGATAGGCTCGAAGAAAAAAGCTATTCAAAAAGAAAGATAGCTGAGAATGTTGCGGCAGAAATACTGGATTTCTGTCTAAACGATGCAATAAAAGTATTTGACCGAACTAAGATATTTGAGATAGATAACTCAAAGAATAGGCCAAATTTAATGGCGTCCATGATTTTGAGCATGTTAGAAGGTAAGATTCGACGTAAATCTAAACATATAGACTGGATTTCAAAACTGGAAAAAGAAGAAAGTCTACAGGAAATCCTGAAATATATAGAGAACTGATTAAGTCAACTTATCATCATAGAATTAGATATAAGGAAATCCTCTTTGAAGCCTATACAGAAAAGATGTGCAATAATTCAATGTCCAAAGTGTGATTATTTTCAACTGGTATATTTAGGAACTAAATCGCATCGATGTGCCTTCTGTGAAAGTACTATCATGATGAAAAGGTCTAGAGTAAAGATATTGCATATCTCAAAATCTCCACGTGACGCATCAATGGTTCTAATGAAGCTTAAACAAGAAAGAGCTCGACCAAAATAGATTATGAGTTTGCTTGATCTTATGGTAAAGTAATAAAAGGAAGAGGACTGTATTGAAATGTCGGTTTTACTCCGATGTCATCGGTTGCAGAAAGAAGACTTAGAGAAGAACTTTCTCTATTTATCCAAAAACCAGTCACTGTTCATACAACGCTAGAAAAGACGTATACGGGTACGTTACAAGGCATAGATGCCGGAACTCTAAACATGTGCTTAGCCAATGCGAAAGATGAATCAGGGAAAGAAATTGGTAGACTGTTTATAAATGGTCGGACAGTGCTTGAAATCTTCGGAATCGAAATGCCTTTTGATCTACGCGGTTTTGCTGCAAGACTTGATAGAGTATTCCCAAAAATGGTGAAAGTTATTGATGAAGCAGGAGTAATAGTTGTAATGGATAAGATACGTGTCACAGAGAAGGGATTAATCGAGGGAAGAGGACCTGCAGCGGAGCGCGTTCAGAAGGTCTATGAAGAATTCAATCGTGAGAGAGCAAAGAAGTCTAATTAAATCGCTATATTTTTTTGTCTGTACACGAAATATCTATTATCGATTACTTTTTTTAATTGTTTCATCGAGAATTGAGAGTTGAGACTTATCCAGAAATTTACATTGAAAATTTAACGTTAACACATTTTTATGTCATTACACTCTTAATGTTTTTTCAAATCTAATTAATTTCATTTAAATCGAATATGACCAATAGAACTTCATGAAACATATCATAGTAGGATCAAAAGATGAGACATGAATTACTTTTCAAAAAAGACCATGTTTTTGAAATAAGAGAAAAAGATCTTCTCGGCAGAATAGGAAAGCTTCATACTAAAAATGGTATATTGGAAACCCCTTATCTATTTCCAGTTGTCCATCCAAAACATCACATAGTATTGCCAAAAGAAATTCAAGACATTGGATTTCCAGCAATAATGACAAATGCTTTCTTAGCAAGGAAATCTTTTGGTACTGACCACGAAAAAAAAATTCATGAGCTTCTAGATTTCAACGGAATAGTTGCGACTGATAGTGGAGCTTATCAAATATTAATTTATGGCGGGATAGAAATAACGCAGACCGAAATTATAAGATTTCAAGAACAAATACGTTCCGATATAGCAGTTATTCTAGATGTGCCAACAGGTCTAACTAATGATCGAGCGCATGCAGAGGAGACGGTCAAATTAACTTTACAAAGAGCTGATCAGGCTATGGAGAGTATTATAGAACGTGATATTTTATGGGTTGGACCAATACAAGGTGGTCTAAATTTAGATTTAGTCGCAGAATCTTCGAAACATATGGATAAGAAAAATTTTCCAATCCTAGCATTGGGAAGTCCGACACAGATTATGGAACAATATATGTATCGGCAACTAGTCAACATGATCTTGACTTGTAAAACATGGATAAAACCAAGTAGCCCGTTTCATCTCTTCGGAGGAGGTCACCCATCCATGTTCGCACTCGCTGTTTCTCTAGGATGTGATCTTTTTGATTCTGCTTCTTACGCGATATACGCTAGAAACAATAGATATTTGACTCCAAATGGAACAATCAGGTTTGAAAATCTTGAGTATCTACCTTGCTCATGTAGCATATGTGGCAAATTAAATCTGAGAGATATCAGAGATTTTCCTAATGAACAAAGAGTTAGAGCTCTGGCGATTCATAATCTCAATATCTGTTTAGAAGAATTTCAAAAGATCAAGCAGAGTATCCGTGAAGGAAGACTTTGGGAACTGGTTATGCAAAGGGCAAGAGCCCATCCTAAACTCTTTGAATCAATCTATGAACTGAAAAAATATCGTAGTCTTTTAGAAAGCTGTTCTCCTATCTCCAAGAAGAAAGGAATCTTTTTCTTCGATCACTTAGACTACATTAGACCTGAAATTTTTAGATTTAGAAAACGTTTGATAGAAGAATTCATTCTACCAACTAAATTTAAAATTATGATACTTATGCCACCTCCTTTCACAAAACCCTATGAAATGGATAAGAATCTAAGGAAGATGAAAGACGTCATAAAAGAACGAAAAGATGTGCATATCTGCTTCTATGATGTGCCTTATGGGCCAATCCCCATAGAGTTAAGTGATGTATATCCAATCACACAAACGGAGACCTCCAATACCGATAATTTGCTTGTCAGATTGGATGCCGAAGAGTCATTAGCGCAGTATGTGAAAAAAACAAAGTGCAAAATGGTCGTTTTGCATAGCTCAGATCAGGTTTGGTCAAGGGAAATGGTCCTAAAGCTTCGAAAACAGTGTTTACAAGCTAAAAGTAAGATGTGCATCTCCTATTATGGAGACGATATGTGGAGTAAAGAGGCAATGCTGAAACTGAAGTCTACATTAAACTCTAGCAAAACTAAACGGGAAAAGCGATCAAGCGTGCATTGTTGAAAAAATCATACAAACATTCCTTGAAGTGATTTATGTGTCTGTTTCATTCTATGCTCGATCTCAGTTTCGATATCTTTTGCATCTCTTTCTAAATCTGAAACATTGACTTTCATGCTATATGTTTTACAGATTGTTCTTATTGCAATTGCTGCGGCAGCGGGATCAGGTCTTGTTGATGATGCATATGGAAGAAGAGCTAGAGCTGGAAAGTTGTGGATTTCGAATTCACTAAGCATTATTGCCAAAGGGCCATAAACGAAGAGTTCTTCTTCAAGTCGAAGTGAATTAAGAGACTTGTTTTTGGAAGGATAAGTCTTGGTAGTTACAATTCTGAGTTTTGCTTTCTCACTTTTATAGTTCGAATCTAAGCCGCCTATCATAACAGCGTCTTTGAATTTCTCTTTGGTAACCCATGAGGCTAGTGTTTTGAGGAACTGTGCTTCTTCACTCTTATGTGGTGAGAATTCTAATTTAGCGATGATCATTTTATTTTTTTTATAGATCTCGAAAGGTGTGACAATACCCTCCTGAGTAGAATTAATGAAAGGGGGAGGTTTTTCAACCTCTATGAATCCAATTCTTTCAGCATGCAATGCGTGAACTAGAAACGAGGTAGCAATATAACCGGTCTCTCCAATTCCGTGGAAGCCGGTGATGAATGTCTTACCTTTGAAACTTTCATTATTGACTTTTATGCGAACTGTCATCTTCAAAACCGATAATTTGTGACCCCAAAAGGTAAATCTATCATTAAAATATTTCTAAACATGTTATTGCCGAGTATAAGTCCTCATTTCTACGAGTTGTTTAAGTGTAACTTCTTATAGTGATCAGCCAAAAAAATTGAAAGTGTAAGGGTTGAATGTTAAATTTCTAGGAGCATGCAGAGAAGTCGGTAGATCAGCTGTCATAGTTGAAGCGGGCGAAAATTGTTGCCTTTTCGATTATGGTGTAATGATGAACCATTCCGTCAGATTTCCAGTTCATATATCTCCTAAGGACTTGGATGGAATTTTTCTCTCTCATGCACATCTGGACCATAGCGGACTTATCCCGCTATTTTATTTGAGTAAGCGCCTTCCCTTGTATGGAGTGGAACCAACATTCGAATTCACAAAACTATTGATTAAAGACTTCATCAAAATCAGCGGTTATTTTCTTCCATATGAATATATTGATCTTGAAGCAATGATGGATCATTGCATTCCTGTGAACTATAGGAATGAATTTGATTTTAAAGGAATCAAAGTTAATTTCTTGAATGCAGGACATATCCCTGGCAGCTCTCAGATTCTCATCGAGGGCGATGGTAAACGGGTTCTATATACTGGTGACTTTAATGCAAATGAGACTAGAACACTTGGATCAGCTGATCTTGATTACGGTGATTTGGATGCTGTAATTACTGAGTCTACTTATGCGGCAGAAGATCATCCTAAACGGTCTGATGTGGAAAAAGAATTTGTCTCCAATACGACCGAGATCGTAGAAAACGATGGAACTGTATTAGTTCCAGCTTTTGGAGTAGGAAGATCACAGGAGATTGCAACCGTTCTCGCAGCTCACAATTTTAAATATCCAGTATTTATGGATGGAATGGCATTATCCGCAACTGAGATACTAAGGAATTATCCAAAATCCTTGAAAGATAGTGATCTCTTTGAAAAAGCTGTGAAGAAAACCAGATGGATCAATTCATGGAATGATAGAAGAAAAGCTGTCAAGACTCCCTGTGTGATTATCTCACCTGCTGGTATGCTTAAAGGTGGAACTGCGATTTTTTACATGCAAGAAGTAGTTAAAAACAGAAATAATGGAATTTTCTTAGTAAGTTTCCAAATACCTGGAACTCCAGGCAGCATACTTTTAGAAAAAAGAAAGTTCATGATTCAAGGCAGATCCAGAAACGTTGAGGCGAACGTTCAGAAATTTGACTTCACATCTCATGGCGGGCGTAGTAATATTCAAGAGATTCTTTCAAAATTTGATAGTAAGACAAAGGTCTTCACCATCCACGGAGAAGAAGTAAATTGTGTCAAGCTTGCAAGCTGGGTGAGTAAAGAACTTGGTTTGGAAGCTCATGCACCTAAACCTGGAGAAAAATTTACGATTTGATCTCATATCGAACAAAAAATTTTTTAGAATAAATTTTTCAAACTAATTAGTATTTATGATGTCTAATTTGGAAAACACATGAATTTAACAGGATATTTCCGATCATCACAAGTTCACAAAAAAGAGATATGATGGATTTGACCAATGTAGAGAGAGCTGATATTAGGTTAGGAAATCTGAAACCTCAACTCTGGGTTATATTTCTTGCAGGTGTTCTATCATATTTCCTTGTTCAAACAGATAGCGAATATGAACGACTAACCATCTTTCCAGAGACTACGGTGGGTGCATCGCTAAATTCCCTTATTTTCGTCATTGCGTTATTTATAATCGCTACTATTATCTACTTGATCGTAAAGCGTAGGCGACTCTCAATTCTCAAATATGTTTTGAGATTTTCATTAATTTTATCCACTTTTCTTTTAACAAACTGGTACATCTCAAAAATTGTTCAATTTTCACATGCCGAATTGTTCGTCGATACTCTCTCATTTATCATATCGATATGTCTGACCATATCGGTTTGGTTCACAGTTTATCGAAGAAAAGGAACTGTTCAGGTTTTGACTATCGGAGCGATAGGTGCCCTTATAGGGACTTTTTTAGCATTTTCCATACCCTTGCTGTCAGCAACTATACTCTTGCTGGCCTTGGTGATATATGATGTTCTTTCAGTATACAAAGGTCCGATCGGAAAATTATCAGAAAGTATTCATGTTAGTGAATTCACTGGTGCAGCTTTTACATTTAAGGATGTTACTATTGGAATGGGGGATGTGGTCTTCTATTCAATGTTGGTATCCATGGCGCTCAAACACTTTGGTATATCAATATATGTCGTATCATCCCTAGGAGTTTTGCTTGGAGCTTATTGGGGAATGCGAATGCTTAAAAAAAGAGATTTCTTTCCAGGTTTGCCTTTAGCAATATTAATTGGATTAATAATGATGTTTAGTTCGGTTTACATTACGAATCATATTACATTACCATAACTGTCTGGAGCTACATGTGAAAATGATGACTGGATATCTGAAGATTTTCTTTAATCCTTGAGGGTACAACCTTGCTTCAAAAATTTAATCTGTTGATATCAACATCACGAGGTGACGAGCGTAGAACATGCAAAGAAATATGGTATCTTCTTAATGAATTGGGTGACAAAAACCCTGAAGTTGATGTTACCCCTGCAGTAGGTTTGATAGTGGCATACACGTCAATTAAACCTCTTAAAGCTATTTCCGGTTTTCGTGAAATCTTGGGAAATAGGCCATGGGAGATTCGGTATGCCCTAAAAATTACACCCATAGAGAAGAATGTCCCAGCAGATATAATTGAAATAAAGAAGATGGCGCGTAAATTGGCTGCTAGAATAAAATCGGATGAATCTTATCGCGTTACAGTAAGAAAAAGGCATAGTGATCTTAAGTCAAAAGACATAATCGAGGCTGTAGCATCTGAAATACCTAGAAAGGTAGATCTAAACAATCCATCAAAGATACTGTTAGTAGACATCCTATCAAGTATAGCCGGCGTTTCCTTAATCAAATCAGATTCTATTTTATCGATTGAAAAAGAAAAGTGTAATGCTAAGAGAGTGCGAGAAGAGCCATCTTCTCGATGATGAGTTCCTCGAATGTTTTTTTGTCAGAATAGTTTTTACGTTTGACTGATTCGAATTCAGAATTTGATATTTTGAATATGATTTTTATTGTTTCTGCCATCTCTCTGTTCCACATGTTAAATGATGAATTATCGATGGATAGATCTTGCATTTTTGATATCGATTCTAATAGATCATATAATTTCTTTTCACTCTTTGATATGGCTACTAACACCACTCGATGAGAGTTCTTTCTAACTCCTAATATCTCGATACTTTTGTTTATCTGGCGCTGGGCTGATGCATATACAAGAATCTCCATAGAAAGATCTTCAGAAATCATTTTATTGTTCTTTTTTCCTTTTAGTGCATTAAGAACTGCAAATATAATATGATCTCGACCAAGAACTCGATCACCATCTAACAGTTGTATTACTACATTTGATGATTTTCGTTCTAATGTTTGTATTAAGTCATCATATTTGATATTCTTTTTAGAAACTAATCCCTCTATCAAAAGTATTTGATCGTACTCATCCAGAGACTTTATCATTTCGCTAACTCTTCAATGATAAGTTTTCTATTATTTGGTTAATGTGATTAGTTTGCGTCCTTTTTGTTCGACGGCCTCCCGCAATAATGTTTTGGTTTCCTCAATTAACTTCCAGCAATCCATGTCATTTTTTTCAAATGATATGATTTCGATAGGGATGCCTTTTTCTGGATCATATTCGCTAACAAGGGGTTTTAGATAGATATTAGCGATCTTTTTCTCTATATCTTCAATAATTGGAGCGACTTCTGACTCGACCATTTTGACGATTACTCTAGTCGATTGACTTTTGCGACCGCTAGATTTCTCAATAATCTTTGAGATATGAGTTTTGAATATTGATTGAACTTCATTTGGTGGTCCAGGCATCGCTATAAGTGTAGTCTCCTTTAATTGCACAGAGATGGTAGGGCAAATTCCTACTGGATTGTCGATAGTCTCTGCTCCTGAGAGCTTCCGTGCCATTTTAACATGATTTTTTGGTAATTTAGATTTAGGAATATTCTTGCGTTTGGATATTTTCTCTAAGGCATTCTCATCTGGGATTGTCTCAAGTTTTGTTAGTTTTGAAATTGAGTCTAACGTTTTATCGTCATTTGTTGGTCCTAAGCCTCCAGTTATTATCAAGAAATCAACTTCGCGTTCTATGATCTCTTTTAGAACCTTGCAAATCTGTTCTTCAGAATCTCTAAGGCAAGTTATTCGTGTAACTAGACCTCCAGCTCGAGTTAATTGGTCGGCTAGCCAAAAGGAATTGGTATCCGCAACTTTTCCATAACAGAGCTCGTTTCCTATTGCTAAGATCTCTATATTGACGGCAGCCACAACTCCCAGATAAATTTTCTTGTAATGGTAATATCCTATTACCTACTATACATGACCTCTAGATGCAGATGAAGGAGTCGTTTCGAATTGACTATTAAAGCACTTCTTTTTGATTTAGGAGGGACTCTAGTCCATAGGAATGTGGACGACTATATTGCAGATGAAACTGCAGTGAAAGATATTGCAGACTATATGAATTCAAAAGGTTTTAGTATAGACCAAGAATGTTTTCTAGAAAAATATTGGAACCACTACAGGAGATTAAATGAATATCGCGAAAATTTCATGATTGAAATACCGATGACCGTCTGGTTGTCTGAGTTGCTTCATGATGTCTGTGGTGAACATCTAGATTTTAAATTACTATCTAAAGCTGAAAAAGCAATTGTTGATGCACGAGTCGAATCAGCAATCCTTCTACCAAAAACTATTGAAATTCTTGAAAAGCTATCTTCCCAATATGATCTTGGAATAATCACAAACACATCTTCTGGACAAGTTGCAGACAGAGTGCTAGCGAGACTCAAATTAAACAGGTTTTTTGATTACGTTATTGCATCTTCAGAAGTTGGTGTAAGGAAACCATATCCTGGGATCTTCTTTCATATCGTTAAAGAGATGTTCATTAGACCTGAAGAGGCTCTCTTTATAGGCGATTCTATCAAACATGATATTGTTGGGTCAAATCTGGTTAACATGAAGAGTTGCCTATTCGGTCAGAAAGGATTAGAATTATCAAATATTTTGTATATGCCTGACTTATCGATCATGAATCTTAGCGACTTACTGACGGTTGAAAGCTTATTGAATGATTAAGCCATATCAAGTTAATGTCTTTTCATTGTTTAAGTAGGGTTTTTTCAAAAAATTAATTTTGACCATAAACCTTAAAAATCATTTAATATACGCAAAATATTCTTCAGTCTGTGAGGAGTCTCATGCTTGCTAGTAAAGAGAATAGAATGGGATGATGAAGGGGAGGATAAGAGCAAGGAAGAAGAGTGGGGAGAAGAAGAGAGCTGGGAAGAAGAGGAATGGTAGGGATCCCACGAATAGGTCAGAATCTTCGCTCTTAAATAATTTTTATCTTACTGGATGAATTCTATGGGAAGAGTAGCGATATTAGATAAAGAACTATGCCGACCGAAAGATTGCGGGATAGTATGTATAAAATTCTGTCCAAAAGTCAGAACTAGAGTTGAAACAATAAAAATTCCCGAATCTGAAGAGAAACCTGTTATTACTGAGGTTCTCTGTACGGGATGTGGAATCTGCATAAAAAAATGTCCTTTTGAGGCAATAACTATTGTTAATCTGCCCGAGGAATTGGAAGGGGAGTCCAGTCATCGTTTTGGACAGAATTTGTTTAAGTTGTATCGTTTACCCATGCCGCAGCTAGGAATTGTTACAGGTCTTCTCGGAAGAAATGGTACCGGAAAGACGACTGCTCTTCAAGTGCTAGCGGGAGAGCTTAAACCGAACATGGGAGATTTCAATGATCCTCCAGAATGGTTAGAGATAATCAGACATTATAGGGGATCGACTCTCCAGACTTATTTCGAGAAGCTTTCGAAAAATAAACTCAAGATTTCATATAAACCCCAATATGTTGACAAAATACCAAAGGTTGTCAAAGGTAAAGTTAAAGATCTTTTAACCGCAGCTGATGAAAAAAATGAACTTAAAGATCTTATAGAATCCTTGCAGTTGAATGAAATCTTAGATAGACAAATCGGGGTGCTTAGCGGTGGAGAGCTACAAAGAGTAGCTATAGCCGCTACCGCATCTCATATCGCAGAGGTATACATATTCGACGAGCCTTCAAGTCATTTAGATGTTAGTCAGAGAATTGCCGTATCAAAAACTATTAGAAAACTTGCGAAAGAAGACGCGATGGTGATAGTGGCAGAACATGATTTGGCTATGCTCGACTATCTTTCAGATCAAATTTGCTTAATATATGGTGAACCCGGAGCTTATGGAATAGTCTCACGTGTACATGGTCTTGGTGCGGGGATAAATACGTATCTTGAAGGCTTCATTTCTGATGAAAATATGAGGTTCAGGTCTGAGCCAATTAAATTCCATTTTAAACCTGCAAGAGAATCAAAAGTTGTAAAAACCTCCAAGATTGGTTGGAAAAATAAACTCTTGAGACTAGGAGACTTTGAACTAAAAATAAATAGTGGTGAGATTTCTCAAGGTGAAGTTGTTGGCATATTAGGCGCAAATGGTATCGGTAAAACAACATTCATCAAATTTCTGGCAGGGATAAATGATTCTGATAAAGAAGAAAGCCCTCTCAAAGGTTTTGACTTGAGTTATAAACCTCAATATATCTCTACTGAATATTCTGGAGAAGTCAGGTCATTATTCTCTAGTCTGGCAAGTTCGACTTACGGAACAGATAAGTTTGAGACTGAATTCGTAAGACCGCTAGGGCTTAGCAAGCTTTTAGATAGAAATCTTCGAGACTTGAGTGGGGGCGAACTTCAAAGAATTGCAATAACCGCTTGTCTTTGCAGAAACGCTCAAATCTATCTTCTGGATGAACCAAGTGCATATTTAGATGTTGAAGAAAGATTGGCTGTTGCCAAGCTTATACGTAGAATTGCAGAAGATCGAGCTGCTTTTGTTTTCGTTGTTGAACATGATATCGTTGCTCAAGACTTCATCTCCGATCGATTGATGATATTTGATGGAGATCCTGGAGTATCTGGTTTAGCACATAAACCAGTCTCGCTGAGGAATGGAATGAACTCGTTTCTTTCATCTATGAGTATCACTTTCAGAAGAGATCCGGATTCAGGTCGACCAAGAGTCAATAAACTCAATAGTAAACTTGACCGTTCACAGAAAGATGTAGGGGAATATTACTATGTGCCTGCTACTTCCAGAGATTGAGAAACCCTGCTCTAACAA
>JAGLGJ010000090.1 GCA_023144075.1 Candidatus Bathyarchaeota archaeon
TGTTTGTTAGTGTATTTCTTTTATCTCAAGAATGCTGAACATAAATTAACTCATCTACGCCCAGAGTGGACACCCATTATAAGTGGGATATTATTGGGTGTTTTAGGAATTTTAACTAAATATTTCTCCAGTTTACCTCCGATTTATCGTAATTTTGGATTGTCTACTGTTGATGGAATTGCAAATATTGCTCAGAGTATTGTTACGTTTCAATTGTTTAATTGGGCGGGATTTTTCATGATTGGATTAATTGGTGGATCCTTTTTATCATCTTTGAACATCAAAGAATTTGAAGTAATAATCCCATCTCGAAAAGATGTTTTTCAATTCTTTGGCGGTGGATTTCTTCTTGGAATTGGTGCTATGATGGCTGGTGGATGTAATATTGGCCACATATTTAGTGGAATTCCAGAGTTGGGAATTTCCTCATTTTTTGCTATGATTTTCATTATATTTGGTAATTGGATAGGCTCATACCTGCAATACATTAAATGGAAAAATGAGTGGCCTGAATCAACACCAAAGTAAGTGTAAGAGTATTGTGAAATCTTATGCTAACTTATTCGTTTAATCTGTAACTCTTTTTGGTTCCAATTTGATAGGTGTAAGAGTACGCTACAGAAGGTCTAATAGAAACAAGATAATTGTATAGGATTCTTACCAGAACATAATCGTCAACAAAGGTGAAGTAGGTTGAGTTATCCAATCGAATTGCTAGATAGAGTAACTGATATTCAGACCATAAAGCCAAAAATCCCGGTAAAACTGACTAGAGTTGGAGTGAAAAATCTAAAGTTAAATCTGCAGATCACAAGTGGAAAAGACACACTATCTCTTATCCCAATGATCGATCTCTTCGTAGATTTGCCAAGCGATAAAAGAGGTGTTCACCTATCCAGGGATCCAGAATTAATGCACGAGATTCTTCTAGAAGAAATGGATACCAAAACTAATCGAGTTGAAGACTTTTGTGAAAATATTGCACACCGACTATTAGATAAACACACTTACTCAAATAGAGCTGAAGTCCGTCTAAAAAGCGATTACATTACAATCAATAAATCTCCACAAGGTAAAACATCACAAGAACCATGTAAGATTCTTGCATCAGTAACTGCCGTGAGAAAAAATTCGAATATAGTTGTGAATCGGACAGTTGGAGTAAGTGTTGTAGGCTTCACAGCATGTCCATGCACACAGAATCTTTTACAAGCTCTTGCAGAAGATAGACTTCGTAAACTGGAATATGAAGAAGCCGATGTTAAGAAAATAGTCAAAAATATGCCACTGGCAACACATACTCAACGGACTACTGGAACTATTATCATGCAAGTACCAAAGGGATTCTCACTGGATGTAGAAGATCTTGTTGAGATAATAGGAGCCTCGATGAGTGGACAAACACATGCAGTTCTTAAACGTCCTTCTGAAGCGTCGGTTGTTATCGACGCTCATGAAAAAACACGATTCACAGAAGATGTTGTTAGAGAAATGCTCAAGACATTAGCTAAAAAATATTCTAATTTTCCTAGCGACACACGTATTATAGTACAGGCACACAGCCTAGAGAGTGTTCATAAGCACGATATTATGGCCGAGAGAGTATCAACTCTTGAAGAGATTCTGAATGAAATTAATACAAATTCTAGTTAACTATCTTAACAAGTTCAGAAAAACTAACATTTTTAAATCTTCTAATATTTTCACTACGTCCTGTTACATTATATAGAGGCATTTCAACCTTAGATGAAAGCCATTCAAGTAAATCCTTACAGACTTTTAGTTTCAAGATTTTTTCTTCCTGAGATCTTACTTTTTCTTTGGAATATTTACCGATTTTTTGACCTAGATCCATTCCAGCTAAGACTATCATACTAGGTTTCATAGAAGCTGCAAAGAAGACTGCTCTGTCACCATCTGTGAATCCCCCGAAATTGTAAACGTTGATTGTTGGTTTGACTTGAGTAGTTCCGATGATGTTTACGAATTTTGGAACATATTTTTTTAATTGGGTGATATTGTCTCCATGACCGTGGATTACCATTGTTGAGCCTAGTCTATTTGCATTAAGTAGATCCTCAATTTTCCCATCAAGATCACTTACAATGAACTGTGGAGTCAATTCCACGACCTTTTGCAAGGCTGTAGTTGCACCGTCGGCCGAAATTATTGAAAATTTTTCTAATAACCCTTCTTTTTGTAATTGATACAGATTTTCCTTCAATGATGGCCCAGCTCCAAAAACCAGAACTGGTTTGTCTGCTATGAATTTCTCCATGGATTCTGGATGAATAGCTTTTTTGGATATTAGTCTGCTTAGAATATCAGTCGCTCTTTGATCCTCATTCATATCATAATTGAATAACTTATTTATTCTATCATACCATGACCACCATTCTTCGAGGCTAATTACCGGTTTCATTCGATCATCGTCACTTCGTTTCACATATTTAAGATAAGGAAGAATACAAATAGTATATTTGTAGATTCTTCTGGGGTTTCAAATTTGAGAGCATTAGGGATAGACCCTGGAACGAAGAATTTTGATCTTTGCTGTATAGAGGATAGTGTGGATAATGTTGTTCTTGACAAGTCAATTTCTACAGAGATTGTTGCTAAAAATCCTGATCATGTCTTTGAGATAATTAAGAGTACTGAATCAGATGTTATTGTGGGACCATCTGGATATGGATTAGAATTCAAACATATCTCTGAGTTTACGGAAGAAGATGTGGCTTTAACGACTCTTGACAAGATTGAAGATGTGAATATCCCAGTCCTTTCTGGATTACGAAAATTATTATGGATGATGAAAAATGCCAGATTGAATGCATATTCACTGCCAGGCGTTGTACTTTTGCCAACTATCCCTCAATATAGAAAAATGAATAAGATAGACATGGGGACAGCTGACAAAACATGTGTCGCAGCTTTTGCAATCTGGGATCAAGCTGAAGAATATAAAATTCAATATAGCAATGCAAATTTGATCTGTATCGAAATGGGATTCGGTTATAATGCTGCTATGGCTGTGGAAAATGGACAGATCATCGATGCTGTTGGTGGAACAATCTTTCCTGGCCCTGGTTATCTGAGTTTGGGTCAAATGGATGGTGAATTAGCTTACCTTTTAGGCGAGTTTAGTAAACTGAAACTCTTTGAAGCCGGTGCGACATTCATCGCTGCAAATAGAATTCTAGACGTAGAGGACTTCTCTGCAAACCTTCTTAGAGATGAATACAATAAAGCCTGGGAAAGTCTTAAGGAGGGAATAGTTAAGGCTGTTGCGCTGCTTTTGACTTCTTTCAAAAACCAACCGAGAGAAATAATCTTGACAGGGAGACTATCTAGAAATAAAGAAATTTATGATGCCCTGAAGCAAAGATTAGATGAGCAATTTAAAATACCTACACGAAATCCCATACACAGATTTACAAAAGAGGCTAAAGATGTCGCTCAGGGAGCAGCAATATTATCAAACGGAATAGTAAGAGGCGAATATAGTGATTTACTTAAACAAATGAAAATTACAGAGACAAAAGGAACTGTTTTGGACTATGTTCTATATCCAGAGGTAAGAAGAAAAGAAATCATAAAAAAATTGAGAAGCGTTGAAAAAATTTCTACATAAAAATTTTATCTCTGTTTTTAGTTACTGCTATTTTCTAACTCTTATTTGAGCTCCTTTGTTATCTCCCTTCACGATAAAGACTTGTCCACCTACTCTTTCATCGAGAAGAGTCTGTAGACTGGATTGGACACTCTTGGCCTGTCTTTTACCTTTTACCAATCCATAAGATGTTGGGCCCCATGAGCTTTGTCCCACTCCATATGCTCCTAACTTGGTCATGCTTTCTATGCACTTCTTCACTTCAATACTAGAGTATGTCCCTCCTTGAATAGGAGAGAAATTTTTTCCAACAATACTCTGAATTCTAGTTAGTGCATCTCCAAAATTTTCAATATCGTGTTCCATCAATGATGGTAACAGTTTCATAATTATCAAACGACATATTCGACCAACATCAGATGGTGGCATGGTAGGTAATCTTTTGAATGCATGTGCTTCTTCTTTATCAGTAAATCCTCGTTTTACATCTGGAATGGTCACAACAAACATCCAGTCTTCAGGAAAAGGATGATGGAAAAGTATTGGTGGAATGTTTGGTTTAATGGTGTATTTGTTTTTTCCAATCTTTTTTCCACCATCAATTACAATCCCACCATGCTGAAAAATTGCTGTACCAATTCCAGAGACACTACCTCGAGCCATAACTAGTGCTAAATCGTTGATTGTAGCTTTGATATGAAATATTTTAGCAAAAGAGGTGGCTACAGCCAAAGTGATTTGGGTAATTGAACCTAAACCAACATGCTCAGGAATTTTATGTTTCAAGTTGAGAGTTACATTTTCTTTTATATCATATTTTTTGCGTAATCTTGTAATGAACTGCTTGCATATTGCACTACCATCTCCATGAACTACAAGTCTCTCAGATCGATTCATTGTTAGAATTACATTTGGATAATTTACACCTATACCGATACTGCCAAAAACACGCCCTAATCCTCCATCTAGATCTAATAATCCAAGATGTAATCTTGATGGAGTCTTAACTTGAACCTGCAATTGTAATTCACCCGGATATGTGTTTTCCATAATATTCAATTAAATTAAGACTTAATGTTAAGTTAGATTCACTTGTAAAATAGTTCTGTTCGCTAATTGTTAATGAAACGATGAAGAAACATAGATTGCTTTTTGTTGACAATTTTTATTTGTCTTATTGTTTATTCAGAAAGCGTTTCTATTATTTTCAGTTTTTCCAGACATTGGAGTATAATTGAAGCCAATTCTCACCCATAATTTTCTTAACGTCCTTGTTAGCATAACCTCGTTTTACTAGTCCTTCTGTAATGTTTGAAAATTCAGTTGCAGATCTTATCCTCTTGGGATAAATGATAGGATATTTCACTTTAGATAGTGGCTTCTCCCAACTTTTGCCTGTTAATGCATCTGTGAAGAATTCTTTGGGTTGGTT
>JAGLGJ010000091.1 GCA_023144075.1 Candidatus Bathyarchaeota archaeon
TTGCAGATGGCTAAGAATCTTCTTTCAGAGTCTTTTCGTCGAAAAGATTGTATTATTATTGTTGGAAATTGTCGATGTGAATATTCTGGTAGAGCGTCTTCAAGCTTAGATTGGGGAGATAGAGTTACTATGATTAAAGGTGATGGATCTATACAAGTGCATAGGCCAAGTGGTTATGAACCAGTAAATTGGCAACCTCCTGGGTGTATGTTCTCGATTTTCTTCGAGAGCTCTTTACTGAACATCAGATCTAATCGTCCTAAACCAAAAGAGATACTGGACATTTTCTTCCGTGACATAGTGTTCATTGCCTCAGGAAGACCTGTTGATGATGCTGAATTCAATCTGTATGTTAGCGAAGAACAGATGCGTGATGCTCTAGTCTCTAACCCCGGTATTTTGGAAGAGGGCCTAAGATTAATTGATTTTGAAAGAAAAGTCGAACCAGGTTTTATAGACTTCTATGGAAAAGATGCCCTTGGAAGAATAGTGATTGTAGAATTAAAACGTGCGTCTGCCGGTAAGGAAGCAGTTTTGCAATTGAAACGTTATGTTGATGAAGTTAAGAAAACTAATGGTGTTTCTGTTAGAGGAATACTGGCGGCACCACGATTGAAATCTGGAGCTCAAAGCATGCTCGTATCACTTGGAATGGAATTTAAGAAATTAACTCCGCAAAAATGCGCTGATGTTCTTCATAAGAACAAGACGATCAAAATTAGTGAGTTCTTCGAGAAAGACTGAGATTTTTAATTATTTTAGATCACTTGTCGTTGTGATATGAGGGCATTTGCCTAATTTCTCAAGAGGGAAAGAGCATTTTTCAGGTTTGCAAGGTATTATGTGCTGCGTTGTTTTCGGAGGAAATGTGCTTCCAGATAGCGCAGCATTGATTACATCTTGTTTTTCAATGCTTTCGAAGATTATGCATCCTGCAAATTTATTATGTCTAGCAAGTTCTTTTGCCTTCTCTTCATTCCGGACATATTTGATTCTGAATCTTCCAAGAATGGAATTCATTATGGTTTTTCTATTGGTTTTCAGATTATGTTCTTTATCATGCAATATGAGTCTTGGACATTTCACTAGGATATGTTTGGTTTCTGAGGAGGCGATGTGATCATGAAAAATAGTCTGAAGTTCTTTTTTTGAACCTCTTATGGCTGGATGCCAGGTTTTAAGAATTAAATCAATGTCATTGTAATTGATCTTATAGGCAACAACCTTTGAATATCCAAGATCCTTGAGTGCCCTTATTCTGTGATGACCATCGAGAACAATGAGGTGATCTCCATCAATTATTATTGGTTCTCTCTGGATTCCATCTTTTATCAGTTGTTTCTTGATTTCTTGCAATCTTATCGGATCGATCTGTTCATGGGGGCGAAGAAGATCTATGTCAATTAGATTATGTTGGTTATCTGCTTGCAAAGTTCACACCTGGGAAGTGGACTTTGATGATGATCGATTAAGTTTCTAGGGAAATCACCGTTGTGAATACCGCATTATAAGCTTTCGTGTACAGATATGTGCATGAAATATTCTTTATGGTATTACAATATTACGATTTAATGACGTTTAATGAATGAAATTCCGGCATTTTGACTTCTTTTGCGAAGAATTAACGAGAAATGCCGAAAAAAAGGATCATTTTTTGTTTTTGTTTTTGTAGTAACCAATTAACAAAAAATGTCTAATAAGCATTAAATATGGTAAAATGATTTCACGTTATTGAGGGAATAAACCCTGATGCCAAAACATAAAACTACGATGCAAATTGACGACAAACTTTGGAAAAAATTTCTAGGACAGGTAATAAAAAAACATGGTACAACTAAAAAACAAAGTGCCGAACTTGAAATTGCAATATCAGAATATTTGGAACATCATAAGGAGGAAAACTAGATGAGACAACGAAAAATATTATCGACCTTTATGATATCTACTCTGGTTTTACTCACGACTCTCGGCGTCGTACTACATAATAATACAATAGTTCCTGAAGTCGCAGCCATATCCAGCTTCAATGTCGTTGTAAGTCCAGTATCACAAACTGTTGACTATGCAGTCAACCAGTTTGCTTGGTACAACGTACTAGTCCAATCTGTCGATGGATTCATTGGAGACGTTACTCTAAATGCGTCGATAACGACTGGACCTGACGACGAAGTCTCACTAAGCTTCCCAGGTGGAAGCACTGTGACGGTCCCGCTAGACGGACAAACATTCACATATCTACGAGCCACAATCGGATCACCTGCCGATGTTCCTATGGGTGTATACAATATTAGGGTTAGAGGATTTGCCAGTACGCAATCAAGTAACCCTGGTTGGGTAAATGACGCCAATATTGAACTAAGAGTAATCCAACACGATCCTGATATTGGAGACTTTAGACTTTCTAGTACACCGGGTACAGTAGTTGATCTAGTTCCTGGAGGTATGGGCAATATACAGATAAACGTCCAAGCTTTCAAGACAGCTGGTTCAATAACAGTATCGCTTTTAACCGCAGCAAGCAGTCCAAGCGAGATCACAGCCGAATTTGATCCATTC
This sequence comes from Candidatus Bathyarchaeota archaeon, assembly GCA_023144075.1. Taxonomy (GTDB): domain Archaea; phylum Thermoproteota; class Bathyarchaeia; order 40CM-2-53-6; family RBG-13-38-9; genus RBG-13-38-9. Next base: position 2,557 of record JAGLGJ010000091.1, read on the forward strand.
GTCGTAACCGTTGATGCATACACAATAGAAGACTCGCTCCTACTGATTAAGACAACAGAATTAACTCCAGCTGGAAACTATACTCTAGTAATCACTGGAACATCTGATGCACCATCGTATGGTCTGAATCAAAGAGTGCACACTTGGGCTATAACCGTAAGAGTTAGCGGATTCTATGTTACACCTGACCCTGCAGTTAAATCAATTATCGCAGGAAATACAACGAATATCCAAATAGGAGTTCAATCAATAGGAACTTTCAGTTCATCCGTGACACTTACCGCGTCTAATGTTCCCATAGGTATGACTGCGGTATTCAATGCAGCAAGCGTGATACCTGCACAAGGTTCTCTGGCAACATCAATATTAACATTTGACAGCGATCCGACATTAGCGCATGGAACATATTATTTGAATCTTAGAGGAACAAGCGGCTGGTTGATCAGCGACCATGTATTGGCAATAACTGTAGGTAACTTTAACCTAACAGTTTCGCCACTTGTTAAAACGGTTGAACAAGGCGGAAACACAACCTTTGTAGTCGAAGCTATCACCATGAGTGACTTCACAGCAGTCATGACCCTAGATCTAATAGGAGCGCCAGCAGGAATAGAGTGGGAATTTGATCCATCAATAATATGTATAGCTCCTACAGGGGGCTGTCCACCAAATAGTCCAGGCATGTCCAACCTAAACATAAACGTAAGCAGCAATGCGCCCGTGGGAACTTATCCAATGTGGGTCGAAGGAACAGTAGACGGTGAGAAACGCCATTACGATATAACCTTGATAATTATCGCTCCGCAAGACTTTCTGATGCAGATTACTCCAACCACAGCTGATGTCCGAAACGGTTCATCGACATCATTCACGATAACTATCTACTCGTTGAATGACTTTACCGGAGACGTTGATCTTTCAGTGTCGGTACCTGTTGCATCTGGAATAACTGGATCGTTAAGTCCATCCACAGTGCCAATACCTGCCGGAGGATCAGCTACATCAATGCTAATGATCACGACAGCTCCAACTGCACCAGCTGGACAAGGATCAATTTCAGTAACCGGAACAAGCGATTCTTTATCCAAGGAAGTAACGGTGACTCTGACTGTTTCACCAACAGCTGGACTACCATGTATCATAGCGACTGCAGCTTATGGATCAGAGATAGCTCCTGAGGTATACTTCCTAAGGTTCTTCAGAGACAACTCTATCCAGACCTCATTTGCCGGAAGCCAATTCATGAACGTCTTCAACGCATGGTACTACTCTTTCAGCCCGACAGTAGCAGAGCATGTTAAGAATAACCTGGTCTTCAGAAACGTGGTTCAGGCTGCGGTTTATCCGCTGCTCGCCAGCTTATACGTGGCTCAATGGAGCTACTCAGGTTTGAGCTTCGCTCCTGAGCTTGCAGTAGTCGTAGCAGGTCTAGTAGCTAGCAGCTTAATCGGCGTAATCTACTTCGCTCCAATAACTCTCTTAGTTGTAAGAGTGGCTAGGAGAAAACAAATCCGCATCGGCGACATTAACAAACCTTTGATGATAGCATGGATCTCAAGCATCGCTCTGATAGTGATTGCAGAGATCGCAGTGCAACCGGCGTTGATGATGGCTGGAACAGCTGCCTTTGTCTTGTCAACAATAATCGTAGCAACAAAAATGACCGTAACACAGGCGCAGAGATATCTGCCCAAATAATCTCTCCCCTCTTTCCTTTTTTTTATTTTTCTAGTTCAGCGGAGCTTATTTTTCATAAATTAGAGCATTTTGAGTTTCTATTTAGATAGCGTTATATCACTTAGGCCATTGATGATTTTTCATGGTGTATTGGCTTGAGTGAGAAATCAAAGCGACTTCTTGAAGATATGCGAAAAAAACGTGGCTACATCTATCCCTCTTATAAGGTTCTGGCTGAGGATGATCCAGATTTTCTCGAATGTTATGACAAATTATATGAGCTAGCAATGTTACGGACAAGAATTTTTCCAGAAAAAATTAAGGAACTCTTTTTTGTGTGTGCTATAGCGGCACGAAATCCAGGAGATACTTCAGCTATGAAGAATCATTTGAGAAGGGCTTTAGATAAAGGTGCTACTAGAGCAGAGATACTTGAAGCGTTAAAATGTGTATTCTTTCCGGGCGGTGCGCTAAGCCTACTTTACACTATCAATACTTTGATCCAAGTGGAAAAAGAGAGGGATGCAGACTCTCAAAGAGCCTAAGTCCTTTCCTCTATTCAGGATGGTTAGGTGTGAGAGGCATATTTTTTCCTGTAGATTGTTAGTCCAGCAAATATTGGCGCTATGATGTAACTTCCTATCGATATGGCTGCTGCCAAGAGGAAAGCTGTTACTGATGCCATTGCTAGACTTAATGGCGATACTGCAGTGTAGACTAGTTCTGCAGAGTGAACTGCTGCAGAAATAGGTAATAGCAGAACCCTAAAAGTGGTGCGAAGGCCTTCAGAG
>JAGLGJ010000092.1 GCA_023144075.1 Candidatus Bathyarchaeota archaeon
GACTGGAATGGTTTGATGATTGCAGCCCTTAGTAAATCAACCCAAATTTTAGATGAGCCAAAATATTTAGAAGCTGCAAAAAAGGCAGCAGATTTCCTAATTAGTAAGATACTTCTTTCAAATGGTCGATTATCCCATTTCTATAAAGATAATGAAAAATCCATCTATGCGTATTTAGACGATTATGCTTTTTTGATATGGGGACTGATTGAATTATATGAAACAACGTTCAAAGTTGATTATCTAAAATCAGCTTTAGAACTGAATGATTATTTACTAAAACATTTCTGGGATAATGAACGTGGCGGATTTTATTTTTCCTCAGATGATAGTGAAACAATTCTAGTTCGTAAAAAAGAAATTTATGATGGAGCAATTCCTTCAGGCAATTCAATACAAATGTTGAATCTTCTTCGCCTTAGTCGTATAACTGCTAACATGGAATTTGAAGAAAAGGCAATTCAGATCTGCAAATCATTTTCAAACATTGTAAATAAATCACCATCATCTTTTACACAATTAATGGTTGCATTAGATTTCTTGTCAGGCCCATCATATGAGGTTGTTATAGCTGGTAATTCTAATTCAGATGACACAAAAAATATGTTAAAAGTTTTAAGAGCTAATTTTACGCCGAATAAAGTCCTTCTTCTAAATCCAACGGAAGAAGAATCCCCAAAAATACATGAAATCGCACATCATATTACTAAACAACCTAGTATTAACGGTCAAGCTACTTCATACATATGTACCAATTATTCATGTAAAGAGCCAACAATTGATGTTAAAAAAATGATCAAAATGTTAGAATCATAGAGATTATGTGATAGTCAAATTTATTGGAAAAAACTATTACATGAATATTTTTTATAATTTAGTTAGTTCACGATAAACCCTACAGTTTTAAGACATAGAAAATATCAAAAGTATTGCATAGACTTAGAATATTTAGTGAGGTAGACTTTTCCAATGGAGAAACGTGCTAAAGTAGCAATTTTAAAAGTAGATAATTTTCAGGATCCATATGATACTATTGAAGAGACTGTTAGATTAGCTGGTGGATTTGAAAGCACTATAGCTGAAAACTCAAAAGTTACAATCAAACCAAATTTGGTTAGAATTCCAAAATACAAACGAGGAGAGCTTCCAAAAGGATGTGCTACAAGTTTTGAGGTTATGGATGCAGTAATACGATTGGTCAAGAAAAGGACGTCCAAGATAGCAGTGATAGAGTCTGACACCCTTCTTGGAACTACTGAGACAGCCTTTGAAAAACACGGAATATATGATTTATCGGATAAATATGATCTAGAATTGATCAATGCAACCAACGATGAACTAGTTGATTGTGAGATACCAGATCCGCAATTCTATGTTGCTTTAGATGGTTTGGATTGGCTTGATGAACCCGAAAGGAGTATGTTTGCAAGAGAATATGTTCTAAAACTTTCTAAGAAATATTTGGATAGTGTAAGAATTTCTGTACCATCAATGAAAACACAAGCAGATCCTTATTCAGCGATTACTTTTTCAATCAAGAATATGTTTGGAGTTCTTCCTGAAGTAAAAAAATTTCCTAAATTTCATGAAATAAAATCATGGAATGGTAAGAAATTTAATATTGGAATAAATGTGGGTAGATCTGTTCTGGATGTTTGTCAGGTCGCACCGCCAAATTACGCAATAATTGATGGACTTTGGGGTCTTCATGGGCCGGGTGCACCTTCGACTGGATATAGTGTGAAAATTGGTGTGATTATCGCATCAAAGGATGCTTGGGCAGCCGATACTGTCGCTGGCGCAGTTGTAGGGTTTGATATGCGAAGATTATTCTATTTTAGAAAAGCTGAGAGCATGGGATTAGGAGTAACAAACATGGAAGATATAGAAATCGTCGGGGAGAAAATTGACTCTGTTAAGGTTCCTTTCAAACTCGATGTTAGTTTAGAAGCTCAGAGACTATTGGATAAAGCTATAGGCCGATAGAATATTGAAACGCGTTTGAAGAATATTTGTAATTGATCTAAAATGTGATTATGGGATAAGTACCGCTCTACCTTTTATTTCGCCGCCTTTCAGCTTTTGGAGGACTTCAGATGCTTGTTGAAGAGGATAGGTATTTGTTACTATTCTGATTTTATTAGTAGAAGCAATTTTCAATACTTCTTTCATATCGTGTCTTGTCCCAATTGCTGTTCCTTTGATCGTTTTCTCAAAGAAAAATAATAGTTTTCTAACATCTCCAGCAACTCCTAGAACAATAGTTCCTCCAGGTTTAGTTATTCTCTGTGCTCTGTCAATTGCCTCTTGGGAAGGTGCGAAAACAATTGCAGAATCGACATAACCAATCTTTTTCATCTCTTGAACCAAGTTGTCATCTTGAGGTATGGTTTTATCAGCACCGACTGTCGATGCCAGTTCCAAATTCTTTTTGCTTCTACTAACTGCGATAACAGAAGCACCAGTCATTTTAGCAAATTGAACAGCAACGTGTCCAACTCCCCCAATCCCAAATATAGCGGCAGTCTTTCCGATTGTTAAGTTAGCCTGCTTTACGGCTCTGTAGGCAGTGACTCCAGGACAAAAGAGTGGAGCCGCTTCATGATCTTTGAGTTCCTTGGGAACACGATATACATAGTTATTTTTTCCTTTGATGTATTCAGCGTATCCTCCATGAACAGTTTCACCAGTTATGAGCCTGTTTGGACAGAGGTGTTCTCTTGCACTCAAACAATATTCACAGACACCGCATGCTGAGTATAATGGTTGAATTCCAACTCTATCACCTGTAACTAAATTTTTGACATTGGATCCAGTTTCTGTAATCAATCCAATAATCTCATGACCAGGAATGATTGGAGAAAGAGAAGGAATTCCAAGTCGACTATAGACACCTTCAATGACATTAAGATTGGATCGACAAACACCACATGCTTTGATCTTGATTAGGACTTCATCATCTGATATTTTAGGAACATCATATTCTGAATATCTAAGGGGAGTCTCTTCAATTGGGGCAGGCTTGTCAAGAAGTACAGCTTTCATTATAAAATTACCTACATATTTTTTGAATTAGATATACCTAATATGCATATAGTATTTGTTTTAATACGTGATATTAGCGTTAACTCTTCGATTTTTTCTACCGTTTACAAATTTATAAAATTCTTATTTTCTTAATAGTTAATTCACTCACTTTAGAAAAGCTTACATTTGTTTTGAATACATCAATTCGTTAGAATTTTCCTTTAATTTATAATCACATGTTAATTAGCTGGGGTTAAGTAGATAATGAAAAAAATGTTGAGACGTCCTACTGTACCAATTCCAGTAGGCCAAGGAAAAAGCATAGACGACATATTGAGTGAGATGAAACTTACAGCCTTCCAAGGCAGAAAACTAGCTGAGACTGTTGATGTATGGTCAAGGATGCTAAGAAAGAGAAGAACAGTAATATGGTTTGGATTTGCTGGTGCAATGATTCCAGCTGGTATGCGAAGGCTATTGGCCTACCTCATCAAAAAGAGGATGGTCGATGTAATAGTATCGACTGGAGCAAATTTCTATCATGATGCGTTTGAAGTAGCTGGTGGTAAACACTACCTAGGAAATGAAGTCTGTGATGATAGAAAGCTTAGAAGGCAGAGGATTGATCGAATTTATGATGTTTATGCTGATGAGGATAGATTCTACCAGTTTGATAGATGGTTAGACAATGTTTTTGGTGAACAGCTTCAAGATAATTATCAATATTCTTCACGTGAAATATTATGGCAGTTGGGAAAGGCTTTCTACGATAAATATGGTGAAGTAGACTCTACGTTAGTTAGTTCATATAGAAAGGGGGTTCCTCTTTTCTGTCCAGCTTTTGGTGATAGTGCTTTAGGATTTTCTCTAATGTTTGCTAATAGAAAAAGAAAAAGAAATCTAATACTAAATGCATTCAAAGATGTCGATGAAAGCTCGAGAATAACAGAGAAAGCAAAAAACACAGGTGTAGTATACATTGGAGGAGGCACACCTAAAAATTTCATTCAACAAACGTCGGTTATAGCTAGCTATCAGACAAGGCATGACCGAAGTCATAACTTTGCGGTACAGTTCACTATGGATATGCCTTTTTGGGGAGGATTGAGTGGTTGCACCTTTGAGGAGGCTCAGAGCTGGGGTAAAATAAGTTCCAATGCCAGTGCTATAACATGCTATGTTGAAGCCACAATAGCTTTACCACTAGTTGTACATGCTTTAGCAGAGCGGTTTAGAGGATACAAAAGAGAAGTACCCACATTCGATTGGGTTAATGATAATGTAGAATTGACTTTTGAAAAGACAAAACTGTAATTCTTATCCATCTTTTAAAATTGTTAATCTCATATTTGTTGATCGGTGGATTTCATTTCAATAGAGAGTAATATATAGATGAATTAGCAGGCATAGACTCAATTCACAGGTTGATGATCAAATCTTGGCTTCAGAAATTACATTTCTGGAATATAGCAAGAATGAGAATACACTGAGCGAAATAGAAGATTACTATGCAGACATCGTAAATGGCGCTGTCTCTAAAGGTGATAAAGTAGCGGTCAAGGTTCACATGGGGGAATATGGAAATTTAACCTACTTAAGGCCTCCATTTGTGAGTGAATTTGTAAAACTAGTGAAATCAGCTGGAGGTAGACCGTTCGTAACTGATACTACCGCATTATATCCTAAACATAGATTCACCGCTAAAGATTATCTCAAGACTGCCGTGTCCAATGGCTTCACAAAGCAGTCTGTTATGGCTCCTATAGTGATAGCGGATGGTCCACAGGGTTATACGGGTATGACTTACAAATTGAAAAAAACTGTAGATGAATGTGATATTAAGAAAGTTAAAGTTGCAAAGGCAATACTTGACGCTGATTCTATGATAGTTCTCTCTCATTCTAAAGGTCATGTTTTAAGTGGTTTTGCAGGAGCGATTAAAAATCTGGC
>JAGLGJ010000093.1 GCA_023144075.1 Candidatus Bathyarchaeota archaeon
TACACGATTCGCAAGATTAGTCGTAAGTGATAGAGTAAAAGCGACACCCATTATGAATAATGTCGAGTAAGGCCTCTCACCATAACCTTCCAACATCATCATAATCGAAGACCACAATTGATCAAACAATTTCTAAATTACCTCCTTGATCATATCAAGTATCTGTTTAACTGCCTTATCAGGAAAACCTTCTTCATTATTAATTATTGATACCGGAGCCCCTGTCATTATAGCACATGCAGCCGCGGTCTTTCTACCCCATTCTAGATCTAATTCTACATCCTGAAACGTTTGAGCGTCTCTTTTTCTAGCCTGATCTTTTTCTCTTCTTTTCTTTATGTCTTCTGGATTTGCTTCTATTAACACTAACATTGATGGATCCAACTCTTTAATCACATATTCAGGTAAACCTGGAAACGCACCGACCGATGTTCTAATGAACATATGAGTGTCAACAACCAGTACATAATGATTTTTCATCTTGGATATCAACTTCGCTGCCTCCAGTTGGACCTCTTTTTGCTTTTCGAAATTTTGTTTTCTTAACTCATCCCGATGAACATTCTTTCCAGAAGATTCAAGAAGTTTATTCATGGTTGTACCGAAGTTCACAATTCTAAGTGCAATTTTTTCCTTCTCAGCTTCTTTTACGAGTTTGTTTAGGACAGATGTCTTTCCAACTCCAGGAGTACCTGTTATAATCACTAAAGGTCCCAATAACAATCTACTCCCCGAGAAAAGATCTTACAGCAGGGAACATTTCACTTACGCGCTCTCTAACTAGAAGTTGGTAATACTGCTCTAGAATACCTATCGTCAGAAGAATGCCAGTTCCTGAACCAAAAGCACCGAGGAAATCAGCAAAGACTGCTATCGCCCCGACAGTTGCGCCACCCAAAATTGTTACTGTTGGAATATATCGCTTCAGTAATTGTTGGATAGGCACGCTTGATCGTCTAAATCCTTCAATCTGCATACCTGAGTCTATGAGTTGTTTTGAAACAGACTTGGCATCCATGCCACCAACTTCAACCCAAGTCACAGCAAAAAAGACGCAGACAATTATAAAAATTGCGGCGTAAATCAATGCTTTCACAGGATGTTCCATGAGTGCAATCAGACCTCTTGGAGGCGACAGAAAATATATTAATCCACCAATCGGCTCCGCGCCTCCTTCTCCAGTACTGAATTGACCTATAATATTAAACCAAAAGTTTGAATTCGTAGGGTTGTATCTTTGCCACATCATCTGTGATATGAAATAGATGTTTCCAAAGAGTGCTGCAGCAAAAATCACTGGAATATTTGAGACATAAAGGAATTTAATTGGAAATTTCCCTCGAAAACCTCTATACCTGGCGTAAGACACGGGAATATTTACTTTAATACCGCTGACGTAGACTACCACTAATATAACTACGCCCGTCATTATTAGACCGACCATATCTGGAAGGCCCCCACTTCGAACAAAACCGGTAAGAGGTTCACCTATTTGAATCGATTGAACAAAGGCTATGATCGACCCAAGATAATATCCATCTTCCAATGGACCTACTGGAGCTATCAAATCCCACCAGATCATCTGAGCAACACCTGCTGCAATAAATAGGCTAATACCGCTTCCTATTCCCCAACCTTTCTGAAGCATTTCGTCAAGCAGCATCAATATTATTCCTGCTGCTAGAAGCTGTAGGAAGATTCCTAGCGCGTTTGGAACAGTGAGTTGTCCGTAGGCCCCGCCTATGATAAAGGCTATTGCTTCAAATAGCGTCATGCCAACAGCTAGAATCTTGCTGGCACCTGTGAATAGTGATCTGTCCTCCGGATTGGACATATCAACATTGATCATTTGGGAACCTTTAAGAATCTGGAGTATTAGACCAGCTGTAACTATTGGTCCGATCCCTAGTTCCATCAATGTGCCTCTACTTGAGGCAAATATGACTCTCATAGCGCCTAGAGGATCGTCGGCGCCACCTTGTCCAACTCCGAGAAGTGGAATCTCACTCATAACCAAAAACAATACTAATGCAAGTGTTGTCCAGAGGAGTTTCTCGTTGAAACTGATTTTTCGTTCAGGTTTCTTAATATCAGGAAAAAATCTTATTATAGGTTTGAATAATTCTATGAATCTTGGCAAGGCTTCACCTAATCTTTGAAGTTATGGATCCGCCGGCATCTGTTATTTTTTTAGCTGCAGATTTTGATGTTTTTTCCACTTGCACATTAAGTGGAATTTTAATTAATCCTTTGCCTAACAATTTATTATATCCTAGTGATGCAAGGTTGAGATTAATCGGTAATTTCTTATCTTGGATATCCATCGGTTTTACCAGACGATCTAGTTCACCAACATTGATTATACCGGACTGGATTGGAGTCGTTGGATTCCTGAAACCATGTTTTCCAGGCTTTTCATACTGTGAAGTCTTTGTCTTTTTATGTTTGAATCTTCCTGCATTGCCTCTTCCTCCTTTCATACCGGAATCTCTATGTTGACCTGAAACACCCCATCCATGCATTCTTGAGCCACGTTGTCGTCTTATTTTCCTCTTTCTTGTTGCCATAGTTGATTTTTCTCCTAAATCATTTTTTTCACAAGTTCTCCGATGGCTTCTCCTCGGTATCCTAGAACCCCACCCTTTCCAAAAGGGTCTTTTATTTTTCCACCATAACCTCCTTTCGGTGAGTTTAGGCCATATTTTATGTTTACACCATGTCTTTTGAGATCTTGCGGTTTTATTTCTCCTGTGCTTAGTGATTTTGCAAGAGCTTCAATATTTGATATAGAAAATCTCTTTTTTACTTCTTGATCCGTTAAGCTTCCAATTTTCGGCATTTTCGTTCTTTTACTTAGAAGAAGAGACAATATATCTTCCGTTGCTTCTCCCCAGAATAGAGTGTCCTTTACTACTTGGAGAGTTCCTCTAATTGCTGGCGTATCAACCATTATAATAGCTTGGTTTCTTCGATTCAAGCCTAAATCTCTCAGAACCGCCTTTATCCTATGCTTTAGACCCGCTGAACCTCTTACTCTTACAGCTAAGAGGCACCTGTTCTTTTCTTTACTCATGAGAACCATTTCCTAATGATCTAATTCTGCTACAGTGACCATTGTGTAAGATTGCTTTAACGCGCCATAGATCGCGTATGCAATAGACGTTAGTGTGTTGGTTGCACCATAAGTTTTAGTCCAGCAGTCTCTTATCCCTGTGAGATTGAGCATAGTTTTAACAACCTCGCCTCCGACAAGTCCTAACCCCCTTGGTCCCGGATATAGTTCAACTTCGACGCTGCCACATTTCCCTCTTACCTTGAATGGTAATGAGTGTTGAATTGTACATCCACATTCCCAGCTTCCACAACCCCTTCGTATTGGTATAACAGCTAGTTTAGCTTGGACTGTAGCCTTTGCAATTGCTGTTCTAACTTGTTTGGCTTTTCCTAATCCTATTCCAATGTATCCTTCAGGATCACCGACAGCCACTACTGCTTTGAATCTTGACCGCTCACCAGCATCAGTTTGTTTTTGAACTAAACCTATTCCGAGTACACTCTCTTGGAGATTGGGTAAAAGGACGTCAACAATTTCTGATTCGAGTACTCTTTGCCCTTGAATGAATATTTCTTCAAGCGATGTTATCTTACCTTCCTGGACAAGTTTTCCAATCGTGGTTCTCGGCGTCCAGCCTGCCTCAACTCCTCTTTCTGTATGTCGACTCATGTCGTCTATGTCGCCTCTTTGGAAGTTTCTGATATTTTATTCTTGACCTGTTCGAAATGTTCTGGCAGGTCTTCAGGTTTTAATCCATTTTTCAAGTACTGTGAGAATCTTGTTTTGTATTGATCAGGATTTGATGATAGTTTTTTAGCATACTCGGCAATGTGTTCGCCTTTGATCCTTCCCTCTTCAGGAAGGATTTCCTTTTTGTGAGGAATATCAAGACCTGAATCTATTGCACCTTTGAGTGTGCAGAATATTCGCGAACCTTTCGAGAGTCTTCTTAGACCGATATCGACGATCGCTTTTTTCATCATTTTTGAATTCGCCCTCTTACCTGCAAGAAGACCAGTAAGATAAGAGGCTGGAATATTATTTGATCCCGCTTTCCATCCGAATTTATTTTTTAATTCCTTTGAATTAGCTGATGTTACAACTCGATCTCCGCTAGGAGTAGATTCAGTCAATTGAGCGATCGTGTATTTTCCTGTAACTCTGATTATGAGTCGTGGAATTCCCGATATTAATAACTTTTTGCGTCTAGTGTAGTTAGTTTTTCTTTCTCTCCTTCTACGGAATGGTAGGTTATAGGTAGGACCTTTCGCCACATCTATCTCCTCCTTGTTAGATTATGGGATTTCAAGTATTCATTGAGATGTGATACACTTCTGAATGTCCCTCCTTTTGCCAACAAGACAAGTTTCCGATATATGTTAGGGGCAATAATTTTCTTGTCTTTCAGTTCTTTGAGCCTGAATCTGAGCCTTCTTATTTTATATACCCAAACCCTTTTCCTGTTATGACTGGACCCTTTTTTCGAACCGGGGCCTCGACCTTTTTTCTTTCTAGTCTTCACTCTATGTCTTCCTCGACTTACTCCTCTTTCCCGCCTTGTGACTATAACATCCTCATGAATGAGTTTCCTTATTTCTTCTTTAGTTATAGCCGATTCGACTCTACCGAATTCCTCTGGATTTATCCAGAGTCTTGATCTACCAACTTTCAATATTGACGCTGCCATTTTCTTCTGTGTTTTTAAGCTCAATCTTCTTCTACCTTCTCCGATTTCTCTGATTCTGCAATTGTATTTTCGCTCTCAATCTGATTTTCTATTTTCTCTGCCTGAGACTCTAATTCCGCGGAGGGAATAGTTTCTTCTTCAGCAGTTTTTGATGTCTTAGTATTGAGTATTTTATAT
>JAGLGJ010000094.1 GCA_023144075.1 Candidatus Bathyarchaeota archaeon
ATGGTAGATATCCGATCAATCTGTAAATAATATAACGAAAACATGAAATAAATTTATGAAATAAGATTGATGACACGCACTTCAGAAGGTTGAATGATGGATAGACTATTCGTTCCCGGTCCAGTTGATGTTGGACAAGATGTAATGAAACAAATGCAGAGGCCTATGATCTATCATAGAGGAAAAGATTTTTCTCAACTGTTAGAAAATTGTGTCGAGAAACTCAAGAAAATAATGTATACAAAAAATTATGTCTTCATCTCAACCTCATCTTCAACAGGACTAATGGAAGCCGCAATAAGAAACTGCGTTAAGAAAAGATGCCTCAATGTTGCGACAGGTGCCTTCGGCGAACGATGGCATCAAATCGCCCTCGCAAACGGAAAGGAAGCAGACATATTAGAAGTGGAATGGGGTAAAGCTGTAACACCTGAAATAATAGATGATACACTAAGCAAGGGGAATTATGATTGCATAACACTGGTTCACAACGAGACCTCAACTGGTGTTTCCAATCCCATCTATGATCTCAGTAAAGTGATCAAAAGACATGATGTATGTTTCTTAGTTGATACAGTATCTTCCATGGGAGGGGTAAAGATTGAAGTTGATAAATTGGGAATTGATGTCTGTTTATTTGGCTCTCAAAAGGCACTAGGTCTACCACCAGGGATATCTGCATGCTCAGTAAGCGAAAAAGCTCTAAAAAGAGCCGAGACCGTGAAAAATCGGGGATACTACTTCGATTTCATGGTTTTTAAAAAGTATTGGTTAAAGAAGCAGACACCATCAACACCAGCTCTTCCACAGATTTATGCACTAGATTATCAACTTGATAAAATACTCAAGGAAGGTCTAGAAGAAAGATATCAAAGACACAAGAAATTAGCAGAAATCACAAGAGCATGGACTAAAGAGCATTTTGAATTATTTCCAGAAGAGAAGTATGCATCAAATACTCTAACATGTATAAAGAATTCAAAGAAAATTAATGTAGAAAATCTCAAAGCAGATTTGAAAAAAAGAAGATTACTAATATCGAATGGATATGGCAAGTTGAAAGAAAAGACATTCAGAATAGCGCATATGGGAGACAGAACAATTCTTGAATTGAAAGAATTGTTAGACGTTATTGACGAAATTCTGGTGGAATCTTGAATATACTAATTTCAGATCCAATCGATGAACAAGCAGTAAGAGAACTAAAAAAATTTTTCAACGTGCTGAGAAAGGGCGAAGAAGCGAAAGCCGATATCGTGATAGTACGTAGTAGGACTGTAATAGATAGGGCCTATGTAAATAAAGCCAAGAATCTAAAGATAATTATTCGAGCAGGAGTAGGTCTTGATAATATTAGAGACATAGAATACTGTAGAAAAAAAGGAATAAAGATTGAGCATACTCCTGAAGCATCTAGTGTAGCTGTTGCCGAACTCACACTTGGTCATATGATTGCAATAGCAAGAACAATTCCAGTTACCGCTGAAGGTAGACGAAAATGTAAATGGCCTCGAGAGGATTTAGTAGGGTTTGAGCTTTGCGGCAAAACACTTGGCATAATTGGCTTGGGAAGGATAGGTAAGGAAGTAGCGAAAAGAGCAGAATCATTTGGAATGATTATACTGGCATGTGATCCATACATAACAAACTCAAAACATAAAATGGTCAAATTACAAAATTTGTTAAAACAGTCGGACATTATATCACTACATGTTCCGCTTAATGAAAAGACTAGATGTCTCCTTGATAAAAAAGAATTCAGAATGATGAAGAAAGGATCAGTCATAATCAATACATCTAGAGGAGACGTAATCAATGAAGATGAACTGATACGAAATTTAAAAAGCGGAAAAATATCATTTGCTGGACTAGATGTTTATAGTGAGCGATTAATAAAAAATTCTTCCTTGAAAAAGATGGATAACGTCATTTTAACTCCTCACATAGGTGCACAGACGATTGAAGCAAAAGAACGGATCGGAAAAGCAATCGTTGAAAAAGTAAAAAATTTCCAAAAAGAATTTGAGAGGAAATAATTGTACGATTATTTTTGAAATCCTAATTTGAAACGCGCGCGCTACATGCTATGAGTCTTCTTTAAGAAATCTGCTAGGAATCAACATTGCTCCCACAATTATCGCAAGAATAGTTAGTCCAGTGGAGAAATTGCCAGTAAGATCTTTAAACAATCCTATTATTACTGGTCCTAGAACTCCTCCTACTTCACCGAATGAAAAGTATAAGCCGCCCACTGCTCCCATTTTCTTCACTCCGACTTCACGAGCGTCCATTAGAATTGTCAGCAGAAGCGGTGATAGAGCTCCAATGAATAAACCTATGGATGCAATACACAATAACGCTAGATACTCATTGCCCAAGGGTAAAATCACTATGGAGACGGCAGTTATGGATAAAATTATGGTGACAGCCGTCTTTCTGGAACCTAAGATATAAGACATTCTTGGGATCCCCAAGCTTCCAAAAATTCTGAAAATGCTAAAGCTCGCTGCTAGAATTCCCGCCAATGTAGGTGTGAGGTTTTGTGTCTCCAATATCTTCGGTAACCAGTTGTTCAGGCTATGAATCACCATGAAAGATGTAGTCCCAATCAAAACTATGGACCAAATATTTCTATATCTTAAAAGACCGAAAATCGATTTCCAGATATTCTCTTTAAAGACAGTCGTCTCTATGTCTAGACCTGTTGATGATTTTGCAAATTTGATCCAAAGTAGTACAATGATTATTGGTATTATACCATAGAATAGAAGGACGTTTCTCCAAGATCCCAATAAAGGTAGAATAAAGATATTGGTTGCCCCCAGTGAGAAAGCAGTCCCCATAGAGACCCCCGTGAAATAAATCCCAGATGCCGTTCCTCGCTCTCTTCCAAAGAACCATGAGGCAATTAACTTTGGTAGTCCAATAGATATGATAGGTGCCCCAACACCGAAAACCGCCACGGAAGCAAAAAGAGAAGTAAAATCAATTGCATAGGATCTCATAATCGCCGATAAAGCAACTACTAAGATGCCAACTGAGAGAGATTTCTTTAGTCCAAGTCGATCAATTATAATTCCTACAGGATAGGAAGACGCTATGTAGATTAGAGGCCATGCACCAGCAGCAATCCCAAATTGTGTATATGTTAACTTCAGTTCAGCCATTATTGGAGTGGCTAGAGGAGCTAAGGAAAATGAGACTAACCCAAAACAGAAATATGTGGCCCAAGCCAAAGCTAGCATGACCCATCTATATCGTATGGGTGATTGTTGAGTCAGCGTCTCTGACATATTTTCATCCTTAATTCTCAGCTACAGATGGAAATTACCTTTCATATATCGAAACGATTAATTGATCGAATTCGATATCGGTGGGTTTTTCTAAACATGTAGCACATCTAATTGTACAATCCAGAAATGATCGATAAAATGTTAAGTGTTCGATTTCAGATCAATATGGGATATGTTTCTCCTCCCATAGGTAACATATTGATGTTACTATCTTGACCGTATTGATTGGATAGGAATTTTATAGCTTCATCAATTTTTTGAAATTTTTCAAATCCTAGTTTTTCTGCATCTTTTTGTGAAACACCTTCGGATATTATACATATTTTATGTCTTTCCCGAACATAACCGATACTCATTGCCATTCCCAGAGATACATAATCTTCGATTTTCTTTTCATCTTTATAGATCTGTTTTAATTGATCAGTGGAATACTGCATGTAATCAAGCAATTTTGGATGCATGACTGCAACGCCTTCTGGGCAGGGAGAAAGTAGTAGGATTCCACCATGTTCCTTTGTGGCAAGATCGGCTGAAAATAATCCTTTTTGTCCTTGCCAAAATTCTATATCTGCAGGATAACTACTGCAAATCGTGAAATCAGATAATGATGAAATTTCGACGCCATAGATTTTTTTCGAAAGTTTAATTCCTTCCCTGTGCGCCTTAACAAAATGCCCACAAAAGACTTTTACAATTTCTCTATTTCTTGTAATGGATGTATTCACTAAAAGGTGAATTCCAACTTTCTCAGCAAATTCGTCAATCAATTGGCGAGTTGGGTTGTCTTCCATCCCTAAGCCGTTTGGTGTTGTCATGCCTGAGTGTACATGCATCCGACCAACTGTTTCTTCACCTGCTAATCCTGGAAGAAGTATCTTGGCACCTGCTCCCCAACCGGCATTACAGTGTGGAATGATATTTCCAGTTGCGATTCGAATATCAGCTTTGATGTAGTCTTTGTTAATCGAAACTGGAACATTATCTGCAATCTTTCCTATGTATTCAAGTTCTGTCTCATTGTCGAAAGTATGATTGATCACTTCATATTCTTCAACAATTTGAGGCCCATACTTGTCTTTCATTTCTTGTTCTGTCATCTCTCTATGAGTTCCAAGCGCGATTATGATCTTGATATCCTTCCTATTGGCTCCAGCACTTTCTAGTGATCTAAGAATTGGGGGAAGAATAATGTGCGTAGGTGTAACTCTAGTTACATCATCTACTGCTATAGCGATAGTCTTACCTTTAGGAGATAATTCCTCAATCCTTTGTCCTTGTATAGGATTTTTCAGAGCATTTTCTATTTCAAGAGTTGGATTTAGAGAAGGAGATATCTCTGAAGGATTTACCGTTTTCATAACTCTTCTATCATCGAGTTCGAAACTTATTCTTCGTTCACCGTATGGTATTTCTAAATGCATTGCTCTTCACTTTAATGAAGACAAATAACACACTTAAAAAATTGATATTTCGATTACTCCGAAATCAATTCTAGATTTTTCTTTAATGACCTTAATCATTTGGCTGTTAGCTAATGTAGATTCAAACTCAATGCATTAAGATGTAAAGCAATCT
>JAGLGJ010000095.1 GCA_023144075.1 Candidatus Bathyarchaeota archaeon
AACCAAAGAAAGAAAAACCAGAACCAACTAAAACTTCAGAAAAGGCTAAAACCAAAAAATAAGAGAAAAATAATAGCCAGTGATCTATATTGAGTGAGAAAGCAGAAAAAAAATCCAAAAAAACTAGACCTAGCTTAAGTACACTATACGACTATGATTATGAAAAGAAAAGCATTAAACTGAAAAACAGAAAATGTCCAAGGTGCGCCAACATAATGGCACACCATACTAAGACGAAACAACGTTGGACGTGCGGATCCTGCAATTTCACAGATTACATTAAATCTCAATCTTGATCCGAATCACAAATCATAGCATCAATAATCGAATTCGCAAGCTGTTTACTTTCACTATTCACCTTCACAACAGTTATTCCAGCCCTTGGAGGCTGGCCATAAACTACGATCGATTTTTTCGGGGCTTCCAAGATAGCTGGCAGAGTTAGGAGATCTTCTTCTCCTTTAACAATCAATATTGATCCTTCATGTTTTATTACCTCAGAAACAGTTTCCCATGCTATATGACTCAGAGTTCCAGGTTCATTTTCGACCAGAAAAATTCGACTCCCATGAAAATCATCTATACCGGTTTCCTTGCGCATCTCTTTCCCATCGACAATCTTAATCCAAGAATCCTCTCCAGCTTTTATCGCATTTCTTGAAACTGCATCTCCTACACATATGACTCTCGGAGGATTCTCCCGCATAACAATTTTCTTGAGGTTCTTCATATTCTGCTCTTCGTCACCAGTTAAAAGTTCGCCCATAGGTACCTGGAGCAATGCTCTAAGTTTACGAGTTAGGATTAACCTAGCCAAACTTGACTCTCTTCCGAAATGATCCGATAATATTTAGCTAGGCTTTACCGAACCCGGATAGCATATTTTCCAGGACTTTTCGCATCAATTTTTTTTCCGATTTCTGACTTTTCTGGATTAATTATTACGAGCAAGCCTGACCAATCATCACTGAGATTGGAGGACTTGCAGTTTGGACAAATATTACCCATACTTATAAAACGACAGTTTCTGCATGCTTTCTCCTTAGCCAATCCTAACCCTTCTCTTCTTTTTCTTTTTTCAAGGCCTCCTCTATCCATTCAAACTTCCCTAGAAATGGCTGACGCATAGTTAGGCCAATCTTCCCACTGACTCCTCCTTTAGGGAATCCCACAGCAATAATCCTAGCCTTCACACGATCTCCTTTGCTAAGTGTCCGACGAGTCTCTTTTCCAGACAAAACGCCATGTTTCTCATCAAAGCTGATGAAGTCATCAATTATCTGTGAAACATGAACAAGAGCATCCTCAGGGCCAATCCTAATGAATGCACCAAAATCTGTGATTTCAACAATTTCACCCATAACTATCTCTTGTAACTCTGGATAGAAAGTTAAAAGTTGAAACTTGACCTTATGATAGGTTGAGCCATCACCCGGCAGAATTCTGCCAACTGGGGTTACGTTAACATCGACTACCGATATAACATATCCTAACTCTTCCTCGATCATATTTTCATATTTTAGTCTGACTTGTTCTTTGGCAACTCTTTTTATTGCACCGCCAAATTTATCTGGCGGAATTCTCACGGTATCTTCCATCGTCAACACTCTGAACATTAATCTAATTCAACCCCATATTCTGAAGTCACTTCGAACTAACCACCATATTTTAATGGAAATCCCTCTAGCTCAACTCTGGAGCGACCCCTTACATAGATTACTGGCACGTTTATATCTCTTAACCTCTGCCGCAGTTCCTTATCTGATGTTGCAACTATGACCTTATTTTTTCCCGCAAACCTGACTAGCGCATCATCAACATTCTCGAAATCTTTCGATTCCATTTTTACATGATCACATTTATCAGCAAGTCTTAAAGCAAATTTGGCCTTTCTTCCAACCTCAGACTTTTTAAGTGAAAGTTTCACAAGCTCCTTTCTGATTAGATCAGCAATACAGAATTGAACACGTCCTGGAATAAGATTCTCTATCTCTGAGAAAATATCCAATCTTGTGCTGACCACGAGAAAAAGGAAATTTGAGTCCAAGATTACTTTATAAGGCAACTAGCTCACTTGAAGGTCCCATAGCCAATAAGTCGCCAACTGTCCCCTATTCTTCTGCTAATCGCAGCCTTGAAGTTTTGAGCCGCGCAAATGGGGCGCTTGAGAGCGATTTCAACAATTTGTTCACGTGCTGAAGTAACGACTCCCGATGTTACAGCAGTGGAAACATTAAGCACCAGAGGTTCATTAGTTTTTATCTTCTGAACAGTCACTAGCTCTTCCGTACCGACTGCTTTCTCAAATAATTCTACATCTAAAGCTACCTTATCTAAGACCGGAGGTAAATCTCCTTCTTTTCCAATGATGCTTCCGACTAGGCTATCCGCCTTTACTACTGATGGACATAATGAAGTTCCCAGACCGACTAATCCACCAGGACCGACTTTTTCAACTTCACCGTCACTCACATGCAGGCTCCTAATCTCAGCGTATATTGGTTTGAAAGAAGTCTTGCCGCCACTTTCCACTCTCAGTCCTGGTCTTATTTCAATTTTATCATTTCGTTTGAAGGCACCTTGGACAATTGATCCACCTACGACACCACCACGGAGTCCTTCAGCTGGGGTCCCTGGTTTATTTATGTCGAATGATCGTAGAACATACATTTGAGGTGTGGCTGATGGGTTTCTCTTGGGTGTGGGAATTTCTTTTTCTATGGTTTCAATTAGCAAATCGATGTTTACGCCATGTTGAGCCGAGACAGGTATTATGGGAGCTTTCTCAGATGGTCGTCCTTTGATGAACTTTTTAATTTCTTTCATATTTTCTATGGCGCGCTTACGATCAAGCACATCTATTTTATTCTGGACGATTATCATCTTTTTAATACCAGCCATCTCAGCAGCAAGTAAATGTTCTCTATCTTGGGCCTGAGGAAATTTTGCGTCTGCAGCAACGACAAAAAGCGATCCATCCATAAGGGCGGCTCCTGAAAGCATCGTTACCATTAGACTATGATGTCCTGGACAGTCTATGAAACTCACATTTCTAAGGAATTTTGCTTCTTCTCCGCAGATTGAACATTTCTTCTTCGCAGTATATGCAGCAGCCCCACGATGTGAAGGACATTTCAAGAATTGAGCGTCCGCGTAACCTATTCTAATTGTTATCCCCCTTCTGAGTTCTTCAGAATGCCTCGCAGTCCATACACCTGTCATAGCTTGTACTAAGGTACTTTTCCCATTGTCAACATGGCCTAGCGTCCCAATGTTAATTTCAGGTTGAATAGGTGGAGTGCCCAATACGTCTCATCTCAAAATTTGAGTGGCTACTTATTGAAGAATGCGTTTACTTTAATCTTTCCAGAAACGTTGAAATGAATCTATTGAGCTTGAAAGTTGATGAAACCGATGAAGCGAGTAAAGCAGCTTAATTGTCTGGGCATTGAGTCCACAGCACATACATTTGGAGCTTCTATCGTTATTGATAATGGAGAAATCTGTTCTGATGTCAGGGAAATCTACATTCCTCATCATGGAAGAGGTATCCACCCAAGTGAGGCTGCTCAACATCATAACAGAAAAGCTCACAGTGTAATTCTAAAAGCATTAAAAAACGCAGGAAAAAAAGTAAATGATATAGACATCATTGCATTTTCATGTGGACCTGGCTTAGGTCCATGTTTGAGAGTTGGCGCAACAGTTGCACGAGCGCTTGCTACATATCTCAATAAACCCCTAGTACCGATTAATCATGCTTTGGCCCATATCGAGATTGGAATATTGACTACAAAAGTAGAAGACCCTTTAGTAGTACTTGTTTCAGGAGGACATACTGCCATATCTGCTTTTGGAGGCAATAGATGGCGCATCTATGGAGAGACAGAGGACATTACTCTTGGGAATTTGTTTGATATGTTTGCTAGAGCAACAGAATTGGCCACTCCTGGTGGACCAGAAGTTGAAAAAATGGCGGCAAAAGGAAGTAAGTTAATAGATTTGCCATATACTGTAAAAGGAAATGACGTAGCCTACTCCGGTTTATTATCTGCAGCATTGCGTGAATACCAGAAAGGAACTCCGTTAGAAGATCTTTGCTTCTCTCTTCAGGAGATTGCATTCTCAATGATGGTTGAGGCTACTGAACGCTCCCTAGCTCATACTGAAAAAAAAGAGTTACTTCTAACCGGTGGAGTTGCGGCAAACAAAAAATTTCAATTAATGCTTGAATCTATCTCTGGACAGCAAAATGCAGAGTTTCATGTCGTAGATACAAAATACACTGGAGATTCAGGTGTGCAAATAGCTTGGAATGGAATATTAGCTTTTCAAAGTGGAATAACTGTAAAAATCGACGATAGCATTGTAAAGCCGAGATGGCGCCTTGATCAAGTAAATATTTCCTGGAGGTCATGAAGATCATTCTATACAAGAGAGGCGCTGAAGCAGACCTATATCTTGATGAATGGCATGATAGGAAAGTTATCATCAAGATGAGAGTGCCGAAATCTTATCGACATCCTAAACTTGATCTGAAGTTAAGAACCTCGCGAACACTACATGAAGCAGAAATTCTTCATGAAGCCAAGAAAACATCAGTACCAACCCCTACGATTTATTTTGTCGACGAAAAAGAAGCAAAATTAGTGATTGAATATATAGAGGGTATCCGAATAAAAGAGCACTTTGAAAAATTGAACCATGTAGATCTCAACAGGATATGCAGAGATATAGGGATGAAGATAGGTCTTCTTCATAAATCAGGACTAATACATGGAGATCTTACAACTTCTAATATGATATTAACGAGAGAACAAA
>JAGLGJ010000096.1 GCA_023144075.1 Candidatus Bathyarchaeota archaeon
AAGTGATATTCTATGAGCAATATCGAGGTTTTCGAAAAGAGAAGTTTTTGGACTATGATATTCGGCCTTATCTTAATATGCATGGCCTTATCCTCACTCCTGATTATACGTGGCCTATCACAAATACCCGATGTTGTGACTGTTCAGCTAGTAGATAAAGAAATTAATTTTGATCTTCATGGTCTTATTCATCTATTAGCTACTCCCTCCCAATTTGCCGCCCAGTTATGGGGAGATGAATCAATGGCGATAAGCGTCGCATTTCTACTGTTAGGGTTGGGGCTATCACTTATCTTCAAGAAAAAGATTACTTCACGTATACGCAAGAATTAGAAATGTTGTTGCACAGACGCCATTAACAATAATTTATTCATCAATTTTTGCAAGGGCCCAATCTCTTAGAGTTTCGTAAGGTTTCTCTCCACAGAGAGCGCCATTTCTGTTAGGATCGTAGAAGGCTGGTGTTCCCAGATAACCACCGCACGCAGGTTTTATTATTTCTGCTAAGGCTCGCATTTTATCAGCGTTTTCCTTATTTTCCCAAACTTCAAGTCTCTCAAATTTTATTCCTTCTTCTTCCTCGAGTTTTTGTACAATAGGTTCCATTGCTCGACAGTGTGGACATCTTCTTCCCCAGAACATAATTATCTGCTTTTTTTCTGCCATCATTATTCTTTCCTTTTTATGAAGAGGCTGCACCAGCACTCTCCTATTTCTTTCCAGTTGTTTTGAATTTTAAAGTTGCAGGGACATATTAAGCTTAGATCTTCATCAAAGTTCCCGCTTGTCATTCTACAAGGACAATATTTGAGGCCGTATTGTTCTTCATGTTCAAGAACACCTTGAACAATTAACTCGATACGTTCTTTATCTGTATTTAAAGTGAAGTCTTTTGACGCAATTGTTGCAACACAACCATGTGTTTTGTATTTAATATCAACAATTTTTCCTTCTTCAATTTTAAGAAATTTTAGTATTACGCCCGCTTCTCTTTCTGCAATATGAACATAAGCATCCTTTGAGCTACATGTAGGACATATTTTCGGTGCGATGTTACCGTAGTGGATATCATTGCATACTGTACATCTATAGAATGTTTTACCTCGCAAACCTGACATCTCATAATTAATTATGAATTCTATCTTGATGTTTTATTGCCATATTTCCATGTCATATAACAATTTCCTGTTACACATATCGTTCAAAATATTTAGAACATCTTCCCAATATAAAATGAACCAAATACCAAGCGGTTACAGGACTTTCAGAATCCCTTTAAATGAAAAAATCCTTAATATCGACTATGTCTATTGCAATTTCTGCTGAAGATCTGACGAAAAAATTTGACGACTTTTTAGCAGTAGACCATATCAACTTTCAAATTAATCGGAATGAGATTTTTGGATTCCTGGGTCCAAACGGTGCTGGAAAAACTACCACTATGAAGATGATACAATGTGTATCACCTAAAACTACAGGAAGTTTAATAGTTAACGGAATAGATGTAGAGAAAGATTCTAGATCCGTAAAAGATATCCTAGGAATTGTTCCTCAAGAAAATAATCTCGATCCTGATTTCTCTGTTTTAAAAAATCTCCTTGTTTATGCTAGATATTACAATATATCTGAAGAAGAGGCTGAAAGAAGATCATTTGAACAGTTAGATTTCGTTCAACTAAATGAAAAAAAAGATGTGATGATCGATAAATTATCTGGAGGAATGAAAAGAAGACTGATTTTGGCACGTGCTCTGATAAATAAACCAAGGATTCTGATTCTGGATGAGCCTACAACAGGATTAGACCCACAAGCCAGGCACATGATTTGGGACAAGATCCTCAGCCTGAAGAAAGAAGGTGTAACAGTCGTCCTTACGACACATTACATGGAAGAAGCATCACAGCTGTGCGATAGATTGGTGATTATGGATCTTGGTAAGATCATTGAAGAGGGAAGTCCTCAGGAACTTATTCAAAAGCATGTAGGTTCACATGTTGTGGAAGTCGATAATACTCCAGCAGTGATGAAGTGTCTCACTGAAAATGGAGACAAATATGAGGAATTCGCGAATAGGGTGCATGTATTTGCAGCCGAGCCTGAAGAATTGTCATCTAAACTAATGAAAAGATGCAACTTCGATAAGGTTACTGTTAGACAAGCATCTCTGGAAGACGTTTTTCTAAAGCTTACAAAGAAAGCTTTGAGGGATTAATCTGAATATGCTAAGAATCTTTTCCATTCCAAAGATATCTTCTAGAACCTACAAGGTATGGTTGAGAAACAAAGACGTATTTATGAAGACGATAAAGATCAATTTCATTCCTCAACTTCTTGAACCTATTCTCTATCTTTTTGGTATAGGTTATGGACTAGGTTTTTTTGTTAGAGAAATAGATGGATTACCATATGTTGAGTTCATAGCACCTGCTCTGATATGTATATCTATGATGAATTCAGCTTTTTTCGAATCTACTTTCGCATCGTTTGTTCGAATGTATTATCAAAAAACTTTTGATGCAATCATCAATACTCCTATGAATATCGAGGAGGTTATCTTTGGAGAGATTCTTTGGGCTGCTACTAAGAGTATGATAAATGCTTCAATAATATTATTAGTTGTATCTTCATTACAGCTCGTTAGACTTCCTGAGTCATTATTGTTAATTCCGCTATCTTTTCTGGTGGGTTTAGTATTTGCATCTATTGGAATGTGTTTTACAAGTTTAGTGCCAAGAATTGAGTTCTTTAATTATCCGATTTTTCTTTTAATTACTCCCATGTATTTGTTCAGTGGTACTTTCTTCCCAATGTCCATTTTACCCGAACAGATCCAAACGATTTCGTTGTTAATATTCCCCCTAGCTCATGCTGTTAACATCTCTAGGTGGCTGACCACAGGTATAGCATACTCTAGTATTGCCTTGAGTCTACTATGGTTAGTCGTGGTTGCAGTACCACTCACAATTCTATCCATAAATTTGATGAAAAAGAGACTGATTGTCTAACTTATTTTGATCGTGTATTTTTCCACCATATGATGCGGAGAATATTCTTGTTTGGCTCTGCGCAAACCTTGAATGCCTAAATCTTGTTCTCTATTCACATAATCATAATCTTGCAGACCGTGTCTGCAGAACCATTGATTAATCAGTTGGTATAATCCACGGATGTTGTGGTTAGCTTTCTCAAAATGGATCACAGCAGTATTGCTGTTGAGTCGTTCAGCTATCGTGAACGCCTCTATTCGACCGTCAACATATATTGCTCCTCCAAAAACGGACAATTCATCAAAGTCTGTTAGAATTTCTTTAATGGCCCAATCTTCAGACATCAAACCTGGATCAGATATACAAGATCTCAGGTTGCACCAATCATTTTGTAATTCTAAACACTCTTTTACGATCTGTGAGGTTATTGGTCTGTATACACATTCATGGTCACTTAAACATTGATGAATGTTCTGTCTTTTCTTTCTATATTTTGTTCCTTCGAGTGAAATTAATTCTTTAACCGAATACACATAATCCCGATTGTTTCGATCTTCGATAACAGCTAATCCCTTTTCATTAAATTTGTTCGCTTCTTCTTTGCTGAATCCATAAAGACTATTCAGATCTTCGATTCCCTTACTCCTCATCTTTTCGAAAACATGTAAAGACATTTCTTCTCCTACTGGGGGCAAAAGAAAGATTTGTCCGTCAAGGTTTTTTCTGAATATTAAAACAGTATCTTCTAATTGAGATAGATTTACTGGTCTATGCTGTCGCCATATCCAAAGATTTGTAAAAGTGTATTCAGAGATTTGAGGTTGTAATTTGAATAATTTTTGTTTCAATAAATCTTTATCATTAAACGAAATTTCTCTTTTTCCAGGATATTGAGGAAAATATGATTCTACGTTCATTGGATTCTCCATGGTTTATTATAAAAAAATCATATATCTATAGTACATGCTGAGAACTTGCAAGTAATTATTCTTTAATGAAAGTCCCTTTATCATATTCACGAAATGCTTGTTCCAGTTCCTTTTGAGTATTCATAACAATCGGACCACGCCAAGCAATTTGCTATCGAGCGCGCGCTATAATTCCTTCCATATATGGGAGTATCCTACACCAGCTACACTGCAGCAGAATCTAGAATATATTAAAAGATCTTTCTGAACATTTTGAGCAATCATCTGAAGCGCGCGCTAGTAGGCACTATCTGGGTTAGTAAGAATGGCTAAATGCGAAATGATAACACATATTAAGAATTGATTACCATATTGTGGTATCCAACTTATTTTTATCAATGAGAACGCCAAATTTGGACTATAGGACAGTATTAACAAAACTGAACTTGCATCGTTTAAGTGATAAACCCGAATTTGATTCTGTTGAGGTTGCTCTTTTTCTTTCCATCTCTTTCGCCCAAGCTTCAAAATATATGGGCAGAATACATAGGATGGGGTTTTTGAAAAGAACCAAGGATAAACGTGTCTGTCTTTCAAAATATGGTGAACCATGTAACAAAGGCTACTTTTACAGATATGAATTCTCACGTCAAGGTGAGCAATACATCAAATGGTTGTCCACTAGTATGCTATCTGAAATCGGTATATATCATGAGTTTTTGAACGATGCTGTTCCTCACCTGTCAAATGAAGCGAAAGATAAGATAGTCTTGTCTCTCATCGGTAGAGAAAAGAGTAGATATAAAGGTCCCAATAGAACTCTTCAAACTCTTGGTAATCTCATCTTCGCATTTCCATCAATCTCCAGGGAAATGAATGATGCAATTAAACAGAAAGAACAGTTAGA
>JAGLGJ010000097.1 GCA_023144075.1 Candidatus Bathyarchaeota archaeon
TTTGGGATGAATGAAAACAGTTTAGCATGCCTAAGCTCTTGACCTAGTTTAGAAATAACTCCAGGGGCATCTGTTCCAAGCTTACATGTCAGAAGACTAGATGTAAAACTCAAAGGGTCCAATCTTATTATATCTCTAGTTAGTTGGCTTATCTGAATGGCTTTTCTTATCTGATTATTCAAAGCTCCAAGAACTATTACTCTATCGAATGGATATCTATCCCAATCTTTCATGCATGACTCTTGCTCATCAGTGGCTGCCAGACTAATTTTCTTAACATTTTTAGCACCCTCAATTCTGACATTGAGTGGTATGCCTTTGTAGAGACAGAATTTCTCAGTGATTTCTTTCAATGATTCTGTTTTATCCTCACCAAGTTGGGTTCTTATCCTGTGTAACGGATACAGACCATAGGAGCGGCGTGGCGAAATAATGCCTATATCTATGTAAAGACCATGATCACGCTCTTCATTACCAATTATAAATCCTCGATAAGTTTCTTCATGTTTAACTTTTGCTAGTTCAATTGGTATGAATCCATGGTCGCGTCTTAGAAGCTCTGTGAAGATTTCATTATCTTCACCGTTATACTCGATAAGGATCCAGTCTCCCGATGTGACATCTATTTTTTTTATCTTAACATCTAGCTCTTTGGTTTCCTCTCCTAGTTTTAGGTTAAATTGTTGAAGTGCTTCGCGTTGGAGAGATTTCTCTATCTTTTCTGCGAGTATTGCTTTCATCGAATCAGCTATTGGTGATGCTCATTATTTCTGTGTGAAGTTTCTTGATTCTCTCTATAGATGGATGATCTGGCCCTAGCTTAATAGCAAAATCGTTTATCACATATTTTATATCGGTCACCTGTTTACCACTTACAAGTTTATCGGCATAACAGACAATCTTCTCTTCGAGAGTCTGAGGCAAGAAGTCTTTTGCTGGCAAACCCAAGATCTTTGCTTCTTTCCGAGGGATTCCGGCTCCTACATGACGTTCAGCAATTTTCGCTAAATTTTCTGGAAAGCCTTTTTCTCTGAGAAGTCTTGCTCCCTCAACACCATGATTGATGTCTGATGTTATTGAGCGGCCAACATCATGCAATAGTCCTCCTAAACGAACTAATTTTAGGTCGATGATAGTGCCACTTTCAAGGATTGATTCTGCTATGTCTAATGCAGTTTCTGATACGACTTTACAATGTTGGATTATTTTTTCGTTGCAACCCATCTTCTTGAGAAAACGTAGTGCTTCCTCTTCTGTGGGTTGTTTCGATTTATGGCGTGAGGACAACTTTGATCGGAGCCTCACCTTCAATCTCGTTAGCAGCTAATTTCAATCCTCTCTCAGCCTCTTCTAAGGGAAGAATGTGTGTAGCCATCTTCTTTACTGGATATTTTTGTTTCTCAAGCAGTTTTATCGCTGCCTCGACATTCCATGCTTGACCTAAACCACCTAGGATCTTTAGTTCTTTAGTGACAATCTCATCGGTAGGAATTGGTACAGTCTTGCCGCCTGTTAGACCTGGCAGTACTATAGTTCCTAACGATTTGACAAGTTTGGTTGCATCCGCGATTGCTTTGACTGCACCTGTAGTAAGAATCACTACGTCAGCCATGTCTCCTGAAGTCAAGTCTGAAACACTATCTTGTAGGTTTCTCTCATCAACATTTACTGTGTAATCTGCTCCGAATTCTCTGCCTAATTCGAGACGATTCTTATCGATGGAAGTCCCTGCAAGAATAATTTTGCCAGCCCCAACATGATCAGCGATCATTACTGTTGCTAGTCCTTGGGAGCCCGGACCTATAACCACGACTGTTTCACCAGGTTGAACGTTCCCTTTGGTGGATACCCATCTCACACCGTTACCAATCACAGAGGAGAGACATGCTTCCTCCGCTGGGACTTTAGGAGATACTTTATGCACTCGAGAGTGTGGTGCTACGTACATGTATTGACCATAAGCGCCCCAAAGATGAGGAGGATCTTTACACGAGATATTTACTCCATAACATCGATTACCAGTGCATAAAGGATAATGACCAGTCAAGCAGTATTTGCATTTGCCACATGGAATGTAAGGTTCTACTATTACTCTTTCTCCAACATTCACTTTATAATATTCAGATGCCTCTTTTCCAACTTTATGAACTTGTCCAACGAGTTCATGACCCATAACAATAGGAAACGGAGTCGCTAGCGGACCGCCAAATTTTACACCGATATATCTCTCTGCATCGGATCCACAAATGCTAACTGCCTCAATTTTCAAGAGCATTTCTTGTGAACCAATAGAAGGCAAATCAAAATAATGAGGTTTGACTCTTCTTGGAGTCTCAAGCACAATTGATAGTTCTTTTGACATAATTACTCCCTACATTGTTTGGAGATCTTGGAATCTTGAAGACCTAAGAATTTAAAGCAATTGTGTTTCGTAGGATTAGTTAAGACGTTGGAATTGGATTTTCTAAAATTTTATAACTTTTAGCTTGAAATGAGATGTTTGGCTTGGTTTACTCCATCCCAAGCATCACGACCGAATGCGTCAGCCCCCAATTCTTTTGCAATCTTAATGTTTAGACAACTTCCACCAATAAGTATCTTAAGATCTTTTCTCAGAGAGGTATCTGAAAGCGCTTTAATTGTTTCTTTCACTTTTCCTATAGTGACGCTCAGCAGTGCAGAAAGCGCAACTATATCTGGTTTGAGTTCTTTGGTCTTTTTAACAAAAGTCTCTGGTGGCACATCCACGCCCAAGTCATGTACCTCAAATTCAGCCGATCTAAGCATTGTCGCAACTATATTCTTACCAATATCATGCAGATCTCCTTCTACTGTTCCGATTAATATCTTTCCTCTGGTCTCACTCGTTTGCCCTTTGAAATATGGTTCCATAAGCACCATTCCCTCTCTCATTGTAACTCCTGCCATTATTAGTTCCGAAAGGAAATATTCCCCTCTTTCATATCTTTCTCCTACAATCTGCATTCCTTTGCCCAATCCCTCTCTGATAATCTCTTGAACTGAAATTTTGTTGTAAGCAGCATCTTCCAATGACTTTTTGAGTGTTTCAGAATCCAATTCTGCAAGACTATTGGCAATCTTAGCTAGAGTTTCTTGTTTATCCAATTTTTTCGCCCTATTCTAAGAACCTCAGTGATTACTTTTCGTAAATGGTAAGACATTGCTAATATGTTCTATGTTTCAATAGTTTTATTATACCGAATTATTTTTTTAAAAATGGGCGCCGAAGTTATTGAATGTCTTATTCTGAAGCGCGCTCTAGTAAAATCATTTAAAAGTAATTTATGGCGTAGACTTTCTTTGAAAAATAAGTCAGTTCGCGAGTTCACTTTCTAGTTTCTGAATTATCTTAGAGAGTTCATCTATTATTTTACTATTATCGCTATCTGTTAATTGACTATTACATTTAGAACAACGAAATGCTGATTCGATAGCTTCTTCGAATGGAAGTCGTATATCTCCACATTTATTGCAGACAAAGAAGTTATGAGAGTTTTCATACTCAAGTCTGGTTCTCAGTTTTTCAAGTGTTCTCCTTTTACGACTTCGAATAAATGCATCCAATTGATCGGGCTGAAGTTTCCAGTAGAAAATATACCAACCAGTTTTTTCGTCTCTAATTCTAGTACATGCAACCAAGGTTTTGTCATAGAGTTTGTAAAGAACTTTTCTAACAATATTTAGACGTACACCTGTATCGTTCGCAATAGCGTCATCTGTGGCTTCCTTTAACTTGACTAAGGATCTAACTATCTTTACAGCCTCATCTTCTCCTAAGAGACTCGCGACTTTCATCAATTCATCGTCTATAAGTGACAATCTTGGGTCCTCTGAATCATATAACTTAATTAGCAAACCAAGAAGAGTACTGTCTGATTTCTTGGTTTCTATCAACTCACTTAATTTAGTGTATTTTATATTTCTTGAATAGTCCTGCTCTTATATGCTTCTAATTCTGTTTTTGTTACTTTAAATCTCGCTGGTTTAAATATCACATGATTTCAAGCCATAACCTGGTTTATCTCTCAGTTGAGATTACTCTCTTTTTTCGGTCGGATGGTAATACTTTGAATTTTCCTTTTGGTATGTCGCTGAATTTATTATTTTCGAATAATCGATCCAGAAATACTGCTATAGCAGCTACCTCAGAGTGTGGTTGGTTTCCAATTGCAACATTGAAATCTGAAACATCACTGTCATAGAATTCGGAAGGCACTTTCTGACTTCCAACTAAAACTAGGATATTTTTTTTGGAGAATCTTATTCGTTGCATTACATCACTTGATTTAATATTTTCTCCGTACATCGTGAGATGCACAATGATTCCGCCTTTGTCTTTCCAAGATTTAATGTAATTTCGCCATGAGACCCCCATTTCTATTTTGAAGGTACCGCCCCATTTATCGATGACTCGTTTTATAGTCCTCTCAACAGTTTTATCTTCAGAGTCAGCTAAGACAAGACCTGAAGCGCCGAAAGCTCGTGCTGTTAGTGCAACATGACTGGTAACCCTAATATCCCTATATCTGTGCCCCCAGCGAAGGACTACAACTTTCAAACTTAATTTTTCTCCAACAAGTACAAAGCCAATAATAGACTTATTATCAATGAAAAAGTGAACAGGTTAAACTCTCATTATTTCTTTTTGTACTGGATTACATCTCCTAATGTAAGTCCGGTTTGGTCAGGCTTGTCTGTTTCGACCGGAGTTTCACTCCT
>JAGLGJ010000098.1 GCA_023144075.1 Candidatus Bathyarchaeota archaeon
GAAGCCATTGCCGGTAAATAGTCTTCAGCCTCACGACTTTTACCTGGAGCACAGGCGAGCTCTCGATCCGGGAGATTAATTTTGTATTTTTTAACTGCATTGTCCATAACTCTTAGATAATCACTACACACTTGATGACCCAATCCTCTACTTCCCGTATGAACGAAAACCAGTATTTGACCTACTTTTTCTATTCCGAAAACCTTAGCTGCTTTTTCATCAAAGATCTCATCAACTTTTTCAATCTCCAAGAAATGATTACCACTGCCCAGACTTCCTAGTTGAGGAGTACCTCGTGACTTTGCAGTTTGGGACACTTTACTTGGATCAGCTGATTCCATACAACCCTCTTCTTCACATTTCGTAGCATCGTCCGACCATCCGTAACCTCTATCAATAGCCCATTCGACTCCGTCCGAGAGGACTTTTTCAAGTTCTACATGGCTGACCTTAATCTGACCTCTACTTCCCAAGCCTGAGGGAATATATTTGAAAAGGGTGTCAAGTAGTGTCGGGAGTATAGGTCTGATCTCTTTTTCTGTCAGATTTGTCTGCAATAGTCTAGTTCCACAATTGATATCGTAGCCTACTCCTCCTGGACTCACTACGCCTTTTTCATAGTCTGTTGCTGCTACACCACCTATGGGAAACCCGTATCCTTCATGACCATCCGGAAGAGTAATTGACCATTTATAGATGCCCGGTAGATGGGCGACATTTGCGCATTGAATAAGAGTCCTATCAAGCTTCATTTTCTCAAGTAATTTCTCATCAGCATATACTCTTCCCGGGACATTCATTCCAGGTATGAACGATTGAGGAATCTCCCAAATATTTTCATCTATCTTCTTCATCTGGATTGGTTTTGTCGGCATTCTTACTCGTTCATAAGACATTTTTAATACACCTAAATTATGCTAAAGATTCGAGTATTGTTTGAAGGACATGCATTTAAGTTGTTTCTGAAAAATGAACCTTCAAAAACTTTAGTTTTGATTTGAATCAAATTCTGATTTCTGGATCAATAAAGATTTCCAATTAATAATTTGGTCATTTAAAGGTCAAGTACAAATCTAATCCTATTTTGATCTCCAGATTGATCGATCTCCATCATATGGAAAGTTACAGCTTTAACTTCTGTTTTTGAAGGATGTTTTTTAGAATTGAAATCTTCACCATAGATTTTCGCTTTTAATCTGTATGATTCTCTTTGAGCCTCAATAAGTTCTATATGAAATTTTGAATAGAGCTTATTCTTGATTTCATGTCTTACAAGAAGTTCCTCAAGCCAAGAGTATAGCAAAGAGCTAAGATCTTTACCTTCAACCTCGATCGATTCTTCAGTCTTCGGCTCCACTTTTGAGGTTTCAGTCATTACTTGGAACATAGCAATTGCCGCATTTGCATAGGCTTCTTCAAGACTTTCCCCGCGTGCTTCTATGTAGGCATCCGCTGTATGCTCTAAGAATTTGAAACGTTTCTCTTGCTCTTCTTTATCAGACAATCTCATCTATGTGTTTCTTCAAGATTTGACTGAAAAACCTATTGCATGAAAAATCCCAAAAGCCAATAGAACTATGTCAGCTAGCATATATATCGAATTCCAAGTAGAATTTAGAAAGATTTCTCTTTTATTTGCCAAACAATTTTATATCAAAGCATTAAGAACCTGCTCTTAGCCGGGATGGCCGAGTGGATTAACCTCATACTTGAGGGTCAAGAGGCGCAGTAAATTCATTGCGTAAGCCTTGAATGATCTCACAGAAAGCCTGTGACCCTTACGGGTCTCGTGGGTTCGAATCCCACTCCCGGCGCCATTTCAATTCATTAAGAATTGTTTCACTGGGTATGTTAAAAAAGGCTCAAAGACGTAATTAGTCGAGTTTATGATTTTATGTAAAAGTTCCCAATGATACTATTGACTTCAGATTAGGCATACTCCAAGATGACCAGGAGTTATCGAATTAGAATTTCGCGGTTTTGAGATTTACTATTCTATAACTGTTAGCTTTCCATATCTTCCCGAATTTAGTTGTACCTCTTCTCTGAAACTGGTGACGTAGCCATTCTCAATCTTTACCATATCATTGACTTTCACATTGTCGATTGTCTCATTCCATAATGATAGTTTGATTGTACCCGATTCGTCCTCTAAAGTTGCGGTCGCCACTCGGCTTGTCTCTCCAAATTTCGTCATGACATCTCTTACTTCGCTAATGTCAATAATTTTACCTTGACATTCGATCCTTCTCAGGCCAGATTTTAATTCATTTATCTTCATTATTCTCTGTTCCTGTTAGCATGAATCATATCTAACGATTTTCTACAACGATATTGATCTTATTAAAAGCTTCTTGGGTTGAATTCTAGCTGTCTAGATTTTTAAATTGATTCGAATATTTGGATAATTCTGTATTTCTTTTCCCGGACTATTATTTTCTAATTGTACAATACTAATTTCATTAGCATGGATAATCTGAGCAATATCATTTCTATTAGCATTAATGGTTGTTAGGTGTTCTTGACCTGCATAAATCTGTATAGAGGTAATAGGAGCCTTCAAAGATATTTTATTTTCAGACTTTATTCGTCTAATTTCAGATACTATGGCTAATAGAACGTCCCCTTCTTTTTCGGTTTGATCATTAGTAAAATTCTGGTCAGGCTTAGGCCATTCGGTTATATGGATGCTCTTTTTTCTATCCAAAAGAGCTGGGAAATTCTGATATATTTCTTCACATATATGGGGGCAAATTGGCGCTAACAGTTGAATTATCTTAAGCAGAGAATAATGTAAAGTGTATTGTGCGGCTTTTCTTTGTGTTATCGATGTTTTTTCTTCGCTATAGAGTCTATGTTTTACAGCTTCAAGATATTGATCACAGAACGTATGCCAAGTAAAGTGTCTAATAGCTTCTAATGCGTTATTGAATTCGAATTTCTCATAGGCTTTTGATACCGATTCTGTTAGCTTCTCCAATTTGGTTAGAATCCACCGGTCGACAAGTTCAAGTTCTCCATTATATTCTTGAAAATCGTTTAGGTTCATGATAACAAATTTAGCAGCGTTCCAGAGTTTTGTTAAAAATTTCTTCCCGTGTTCAACTTCACTCCAGTTGAATGGCAAATCATACCCTGTTGCTCCTCCTGCAGCTGCCCATTGTCTTAGTGGATCAGCACCGTATCTTTTTATTGCCTCTCGAGCTTCTACGTAATTTCCAAAGGACTTATGCATCATTCTACCATCTGCACCTCTGACCATACCATTTACGAGAACGGTTTTGTATGGCGCCTTGCCAAATAGGGCTAGGCTCTTTACCATTAGATAGTAATCCCACGTTCTGATTATATCTAGACCGTTGGGTTGAAGATCAGCTGGAAAAAGTCTCTTCATGGATTTATCATCATAAGGCCAACCAGCATGAAAAGCGCAGGTGATCGATGAGTCCATCCAAGTGTCCATTACATCAGTTTCTCCAATAAAATCTTGACAACCACATTCTGGACATTGCTCTAATTTGGGTGGTCCGAACCTCGGATCTATTGGAAGCCATTCTTGCTTGGCTATAATAACTTGATTACAACTTTTACAATACCAAATAGGTATTGGTGTTGCGAAAATTCTTTGCCTGGAGATAACCCAATCCCAATCTAGAGATTTTGCCCAATCAATCATTCTATATTTTGAGAATTCAGGTATCCAATTGACCTTCTCACTCCACTGTAAAACATCTTCAGTCATATTACGTGTAGCCATGAACCATTGTATTCTAGAAATTATTTCCACGGGAGTATTGCATCGCCAACAAACCCCTATATTCTGTTTGATATTCTGAGTTTTCTGCACCAAATCTTTTTTCTTTAGATCTTCAAGAAGGCTTTGCTTTGCCTTATTCAATGTAAGGCCTTTATATTTTCCACCTTCCTCACTTATGTGACCATCTTCAGTTACAAGTTGAACTATAGGTAGATTGTATTTTTTCTGCCATTTTACATCAGTTTTGTCCCCAAAAGTACAGACCATTACTACTCCAGTTCCAAACTCTGGGTCAACATCTTCATCAGCAAGTATCTTGACTTTACTTTCGAGGAGTGGGATTTCTATTTCGTTACCAATGTAGGAGTTGTATCTATTATCATTGGGGTTGACAGCCACAGCTACGCAAGCTGGAAGAAGTTCTGGCCGCGTTGTTGCAATAAGGAGCTTGTTTTTTTCACTACCAAATGTTATGGAGTTGAGTTCGTTTTCACGTTCCATATATGTTACTTCAGCTTCAGCTATCGCGGTTTCACATCTCGGACACCAATTGACGGGGTGTTCTCCTCTATAGATATATCCGTTCTCGTAAAGGATTAGAAACGAAAGTTGAGTTGCACTATAATATCTTGCGTCCATAGTTTTATACTCTAGGTTCCAGTCCATGGAGTAGCCCATGGCTTTCATAGCTTTCTTCATTTTCTCAATGAATTCGTTTGTCAGTTTGATGCAGAGATCTTTGAATTCTTTAACGGGTATGTCTCGTTTTCTAATCTTATGCGCTTTTTCAGCTCTGACTTCAGTTGGTAATCCATGACAATCCCAACCTTGTGGGAAATGCACATTGAATCCTTTCATTCGTTTGTATCTAGCTACGAAATCAAAATAGCACCAGTTTAATGCATTGCCCATATGGAATTCTCCACTAGGATATGGTGGAGGAGT
>JAGLGJ010000099.1 GCA_023144075.1 Candidatus Bathyarchaeota archaeon
ACTTGGGATGGTTCAGTCTATAACCATAATTATTGGTGTAGCCGCATTAGTTGTTATTATAGCAATGCTCATGATTAAACGTAAAAGATCAAGTCGGAGAAAGAATGAAAAATGACATCTACGATTAACGGGTATTTTTTAAGATGCAGTAGCTTGGTGTTGTTACTCTCAATTCTTTCATTATCAATATTAACAGTTCCTTCAAGCTGCAAGACGATTGAACTTGTAGAAAATGGAGGATTCGAGAACGGTTTAGATAAATGGAGTTCATTCGGTTATGATCCTCAACATGAAGAAGCAAAAGTAACCAGCGCTAAACCACATTTTGGTAGGTACTCGCTTAATGCAAGTATCGCTCACAATGAGCAAGATAATGTTGGTAGGGGAGCGCGTCAAACAATTTATGTAAATCACCCTTCAAGTCTTGACTTGAGTTTCTGGGTTAATCTAGGTAGCATAGCTGGTAGTCAAAATCTGCATACAAATATCGCAATGATAGTTTCTTTCCAAGTGGAAGGAAATACAAAATGCATAATTTACAATGTTGCTTGGGATCCGAGAGAAGAGATCTATAAAGGCTTCCCTCTGCCTACAAAGCATTCAGATGATGTAGTAAACATATTAATTCCTGCAATGATGAATTTTAGATGGAATAATGTTGAACGTGAGCTTTCAAAAGATTTCGAGAATTCTTACCCGAATATCGATATGAAAGAAATTTCCTCAATAACTATCGAATTAGTGGCAGTACGCTTTCAAAAAGTAGGTTTTCTTATCGAAGCATTATGGGATGATATTATCTTAAAAGGTCAAACAGAAATTGCGTCTTCTCCAACCCCTACTCAGGCTGAACCGATTGAAACCCCCACACAAACTGAAACGGTTATTTCACCATCAATAACGACTGAAACACCGACAAAAGAAACAAGCTATGTACCACAAACGCCAGTGAATCCTTGGACCCAAATATCCACCGTGGCTACCCTTATGGGAACAATATTGGCGATGCTGACGCTGTTTGTCCATCTGAGACGTCGCAACTAATTTTTTTCGATTATTTTCTTAGAAAGAGATATAGTAATATTAGATTGATGAAACAAAACAATAATGAAAAAACAAAGATTATCATTTCACTAGATTCTTGCGTTAAAACATTAGTAAGTTGTAGAGAAGTTTTTATCAGTAATGTCATTCTAAAAGTTGCCTCAACCTGTTATTATTATCAAATGAATGGCTGGGCATCATATTATTTTCTTTTTGTTATAGAGTAACTCAATATCATAGCAATCCCCACAAAAAGCAAAACTAATCCGACTAAGACCCATGTCTCCAAGGCTAGTTGATAGCCTATGAGGAGTGCTATTCCAACTGCGGTTACGATTATGCCTCCATGAAGAATGTCATCAGATCTAGGTTTTTCTTCCTCGATCTCTGCTCTCCATAAGCCTTTCTCTATAAGCTTCATTTTTCTACGATGGTCTAAAGTTATTGTAACGATGACGCTAATTATCGCGAGTATAGGTATCAAGAGTGCCAATTCGATTTGAGCCATGGATCATCAAACACGTATAGTAATGCAAGTTGAATTTAATAATACTTTAAAATAGAATATGATGCATACGCGGGGGATGAATTATGGGTCTAGCATCAATTGGTTTGGCATTTTTAAGACTTGTTTTAAGCATATCCTTCGCTGTGCTAGGTCTATACGTTGCTTCATGGGTACTTGGAAAGCTGACAAAAGGAATCAATGAGTGGGAAGAGATAAGCAAAGGCAACAATGCAGTTGCAATCTACATGGCGGGTATCTTTCTGTCGCCATAATTATGGGGCCTGGAATTCTCGGACTGTTTAGGACTATGGAAATAGTCGGCATAGCACTTGGGTTTGTACAATTGATATTTGCATTAATCTTAGCTGTGGCCGCACAATATATTGGTCTATCAGTCTTAAGCAAATTGATAAAAGGTGTTGATACATGGGACGAACTAAGGAATGGAAATATTGCAACGGCAATAGTCATGGCTGCCACAGTT
The DNA here is from genome assembly GCA_023144075.1 of Candidatus Bathyarchaeota archaeon. GTDB lineage: Archaea > Thermoproteota > Bathyarchaeia > 40CM-2-53-6 > RBG-13-38-9 > RBG-13-38-9. Next base: position 2,037 of record JAGLGJ010000099.1, read on the forward strand.
GTTGCAGTTGGTACAATAGTAGCAATTGGAGTTAAGAGTATCATAGAAGCAATATTTGTTTAAGATCCTAGGTTTTTAATTTGAGTTCTTGAAGTCCGAAATGCTTAGATGATCTCTATTGAAGTTTCACCACGATTTACCTTTATTATGTTCTGGTAATCTGGTGGTTTTGGGGGCCAGTCCTCCGTCATGTACTTGAAGAACTCCTCTTTGTTCTTCGGTTTGAGTGCGAGGTTTTTGGTTCTCTCCTTTCCAATGGTTGAAGAGGTATTTGTTTCTCCAAGATGGTGAGCAGCACCGATGTGCAATGGAAAGATCTCCACATTGTCATCTAGTGTTAACAATTTGTTGTGTAGGCTTTCATATAATATGTCAGAATTTTTCCGTGGGTCCCCACCCAAATCTATTCTTCCAACATCTCCTATCAGTATGGTGTCGCCTGTCAATAACTTAGAATTATCAACTAATACGCACATATGATCAGTAGTATGACCTGGAGTGTGGATGAACCGTAACTCTATGTCACCAAGTCTAAGGATCTGCCCATCGGTCATAGGTATTGTCTTGAACTTACTACCAGAATTAGCGTACATGCCGACTCCTTGTAAGTTGAACCTCTTGACAAGGTTTCTTGCGCCGGAGATATGATCTGCATGTGTATGAGTATCAATTACGCTGACTATCTTGTAAGAACTTTCTATCTTTGCCTCGTCAATAACGAAGTCTATGTCAAGAAGGGGGTCAACTATAATACACTCTCGAGTCTCTTTAGATCCTATCATGTAAGTGACACAGCCAGAATCAGGCCTCTTGATCTGTTTAAAAATAAAAGTCAGTTTGGTTCCCCATAATGCATCTGAGTATCTTTCAATCTAAAAATAGTTATTTCAATTTTATCCAATATGCATGTCCAATCAATCATCCTAAAACGTTTTCTGAATGTGGTCTAATCATTATATAGCTAATTTTGATATGATTCCAGAAGGGAATTTTTCAATGTATGATAATGTTAACCCGTTTGAGGAAGTAAAGAAACAGATTAACATCGTTAGAGAAAAGGCTGACATAGATTCAACTGTTGCGGATCAGTTGAAACATCCAAGACAGATAATTACCGTTTCAATCCCGATTAAAATGGATAATGATGATCTAAAAATTTTTACAGGTTATAGAGTTCAGTATAACATGTGGAGAGGCCCATACAAAGGTGGAATAAGATATCATCCAAGCGTGGAACTCGATGAAGTAAAAGCATTAGCTGCATGGATGACATTCAAAACAAGTGTTGTGGACATACCCTACGGTGGGGCAAAAGGAGGCATCGTATGTGATCCTAAAACCATGTCATGTACTGAACTCGAACGTTTGACAAGACGTTATACTTCGATGATCATGGATGTAATTGGGCCCTTCAAAGATGTGCCTGCGCCAGATGTTGGAACCGATTCTCAGACTATGGCTTGGATTATGGATACGTATAGCTCGATTAAGGGTTACAGCATTCCTGAGATCGTAACTGGTAAACCTATAAACCTAGGAGGATCCCAAGGCAGGGAAGGCGCTACAGGTCTGAGTGTAGCCATCTGTGCTAGAATTGCAGCTAATAAAATTGGATTAAAACTAAGTGGGGCTAGAGTCGCAGTTCAGGGTTATGGGAAGGTTGGATATGCGACTGCCAAATCATTGAATGAGATGGGCTGCAAAATAATCGCTCTATCTGATACTAAAGGTTGCATTGTGAATCAGAAAGGTATAGATCCGCAAAAAGCCAAAGAGTTCAAAAATAAAACTGGATCCATCTACGGGTTAGAAGGATGTAATAAGATTCCACTCAATGATTTGCTTGAAATAGATTGTGATATTCTTGTTCCAGCAGCTTTAGAGAACTCCATAACTGAAAATAATTGTGATAAAATTAAAGCGAAGATAATATCAGAAGGTGCCAACGGGCCTACCACGCCGAAAGCGGACGAGACTCTATTTGAGAAAGGTGTATTTGTCGTACCAGATGTTCTAGCTAATGCTGGAGGAGTAACTGTAAGTTATTTTGAATGGGTTCAGAATCTCAATAGAGATCGTTGGTCTCTTGCAGAAGTTAACAAGAGGCTAGAGGAGAGAATGATAAACTCTTTTGAAGAAGTGCATGCCTTTTCTGAACAGATGAACGCTAGCATGAGAACTGCTGCATATGTCTTGGCTTTGAAAAGATTGGAGGAAGCTCATTTGAAACTCGGCCTATTTCCATAACGTATGCATGAACGAATTTTCAGGGGTTATCTATTGAATCAAAATGGTCAAGAAATTAATGATAAACTACTTGGATTGCTAAAGGCTCTAGTAGGGATTATAGTCGCCTTTTTTATTATATTCTTGTTTGCTTACTTGTTGCCTGTAATCCTGAGAATTATCGATGAACCAGAGATTAAATCTTTAGTAGAATCGTTTGTAGAAGTGGCGGAAGGGATGGGAGCCGTTCTCGGCGGACTAGTATGGTTGGTGTTTGCGATTCTGGCAATTGTATTGGTTGTCTGGTTCGTTGCTGCTTTTTTACCTGCTATCATTAAGTTTTCTCCATGGAAAAAAATAAGGAATGGTGATGAAGCATTAGATACTTTGAAAATGCGATACGCAAAAGGGGAATTGACAAAGAAGCA